>JADMKA010000217.1 GCA_018780145.1 Vitreoscilla sp.
AACGGCAGCTTCCCAAGCTTCATACGAGGGTTCGATTCCCTTCACCCGCTCCAAGATTGTGTCCAAGAGGGTCCCATGTGGGCCCTCTTTGCTTTCTGTACCAGTGAAGCCACTCGTGCAGTGTCCCGAACGATGCCATGCCTTCCCTTGAAAGCGCAGGTCACTTGGGGGTAGATTTCGGGGTAGCAGGGCACAGCTCGGCATTGGTTACCCCCAGTCATGGCATCCGACACACTCACCGACCTCCAAATCAGGAAGATCCTGCCGGGCGTCAAGCCGGTACGTATCTACGACGGGCGCGGGTTGTACCTTGAGATCTCGCCTAGAGGCGGCAAGTGGTGGCGACTGAAGTATCGGTTCGGGGGCAAGGAGAAGTTGCTCTCCCTTGGCACCTACCCCGACACGAGCCTCAAGAAAGCGCGCGAGAAGCGAGACGAAGCTCGCACATTGCTGGCGTCGGGTGTTGACCCCAGTGCAGCCCGCAAGGCCGAAAGGGCATCCAACTCAGGTGCCGTTGCCAACAGCTTCGAAGCCATCGCACGGGAGTTCCAACAGACCCGGCAAGGGGATTGGAGTGAACCGCATTCGAGGCGGTGGCTGGAACGACTTGCCAAAGATGTCTTCCCGTATCTCGGTGCGTGCGCGCTGTCCGACATCACAGCTCCGATGTTGTTGGATGCCCTGCGCCGCGTGGAAGCGCGAGGCGTGCGAGAGACAGTTCATTCCATCCTGCAGGCGTGTGGCCAAGTCTTTCGGTATGGCATTGCCACCGGTCGGGCCGAGCGCAACCCCGCGGGCGACTTGCGAGGTGCGCTCCGGCCGGTGCTGGTCAAGAACATGGCGGCCGTCACCGAACCCGCGGCGGTTGGCGAGCTGATGCGGGCGATTGACGACTATCAGGGGAACCCGCTCACACGCGGTGCTTTGAAACTCTCGGCATTGTTGTTCCAGCGACCCGGCAACGTGCGCGCCATGCAGTGGTCGGCCCTTGAGCTTGACGGTGAGACACCAACGTGGACGATTCCTGCCGCAGAGATGAAGCGCAGCCGCTACGAGAAGCAGAATGGTCGGCCACATCTGGTGCCACTACCCGGCCAGGCGGTGGCGATTCTGGCCGAGCTCCGACCCCTTTCCGGGCATGGGAAGTTTGTCTTTCCGTCCATCCTCGGCGGCGGCCGGCCGATGAGCGAGAACACTGTCAACACAGCGCTTCGTCGGCTCGGCTATGACAAGGACACCGCGACTGCGCACGGGTTCCGTGCGATGGCCCGCACGATCATGGTCGAGCAATTGAACGTCAACCCCGAGGTGATCGAGGCTCAGTTGGCGCATGGCAAGTCCGGGCCGCTGGGTGCCGCCTATGACAGGGCCGAGTTCATGATTCAGCGGCGCGCAATGATGCGGCAGTGGGCTGACTACCTGGACGTACTGCGGGCTCGATGTTGATTGAGCGAAGCAGCGCACCGAAGGCCCGCTCGTCGCGGGGTGTAGTGGGTAGCGAGTTCGAAGTCCGCCCCCCCTTTCGAGAGGCTTCCGGGTTCGACTCTTCACGAACGATTTGGCTGGAGCTGCAGGTCACAAGGGGGCAGGGCGGTGATCGGCTCACTCGATCAGATCGAAGCCATGCTCGCGGGGGATGCCGGCACGCACGTGTGTGCCGACGGTGCTGCCGCTCCATGACCGCCGGCCATGCCCGAGGCGGTAGCCATATCACCCGAATCCGTGGCGACGGTCAAGACGCTGGCTGACAGCCTTCGGAAAGACGGGTGACAAGCGGCCGACGAATCCAGCGTCGTTGTGGCGGTCGTTGAAGTCTTGCCTGGGTTTGGGTGCCACGGAAGAAGCGGTCGAGGTGCCGGCGTGTTGAACGCCGGCATGGCCGGCCTGACCGAGTTGCGTGAGGGATGGCCGCCCGTGGGTGGCGAGGCGCTGTGCCTTTGACAGCGACTCGTCGGCCACGACCAGCACCTTGAGCTGGCACTGCAGCACGCAATGTGATCGTCCCTGGGGCCACCCCATCACCGACCCGGCGAGGTGAGGTCTGGCGCGGCGGCGCGGTCCATTTCATATTCCCCGGCGCCGCAGTCGAAGGCGCGCGTACAACTTCGCCTGATGATGGAGGTCCCGATTCCCGCCATGAACGCTGACTCTGACCGTGAAGCTAACGATCCGCCGACCGTCGCCGATTTGATTGGCGACGATCCAGCGCTACTCGAGAGCTTGGGGCGTGCTGCGCTGGCGGCACACTTGGGCGCCGCCGGGGCGCGTGTGCAGCGCGAGTCGATACCGGAAGTCTGCCGCTGCGTGCGCGATATCGCCATGCTCGCCGGGCGGCTCATGACGCGCCAGTCGCGCTGATCAAGCCAACTGCACCTACCGCGCCAGCCGCGGGGCGTGCGACTTACCCGAAGGCGACGAAGCCCTCGACGAGTCTGCGCAGAGCTGGGTCGTGTGCGTAGAGCAGGTCGCGAAACTCGAGCATGTCGTTCGCCTGCTGGATGAGCCGGT
>JADMKA010000265.1 GCA_018780145.1 Vitreoscilla sp.
TCAGGCAGTGCTCGCACAACCTGGGCAGGTACATCATGAAGGTGTTCTCGAACTCGCCGACCATGGCCTTCTGGGCCGCGTCGAAACCGTCGAGGTTCTTGTCGATGCTGCGCTTGCTGAACTCGCCGCCGAGGATCTCCTCCCAGTTCGGGCCCCAGACGATCTTGTCCATCTGCTTGCCGGTGATCAGGCTGCGCGGCCGGGCGGTCGGGCTGGCCTTCATCTCGGGTGCGCTCTGCAGGTGGTCGTAGTCGAAGGTGAAGGGCTCGTAGTAGTCGTCGATCTCCGGCAGGTTGGGGTTGGCGAAGATGCGCATCAGCAGCTTCCACTTCGCACCCTGGCGCGGTTGGATGGAGCCGTCGGCATTGCGGATCCAGCCGCCGTTCCACTTGTCCTGGTTCTCCCACTCCTTGGGGTAGCCGATGCCGGGTTTGGTCTCGACGTTGTTGAACCAGGCGTACTCCATGCCCGGCCGGCTGGTCCAGACGTTCTTGCAGGTGACCGAACAGGTGTGGCAGCCGATGCACTTGTCCAGGTTCAGCACCATGCCGATTTGTGCGCGGACTTTCATGCGTTTTCTCCTTGGGCTTGCACGGCCTCGACACGCTCCTCGCCCACCGGCGTGTCCAGCCAGTCGACCTTGTCCATCTTGCGCACCACGACGAACTCGTCGCGGTTGGTGCCGATGGTCCCGTAGTAGTTGAAGCCATAGGCCAGCTGCGCGTAGCCGCCGATCATGTGGGTGGGCTTGAGCACGATGCGGGTCACCGAGTTGTGGATGCCGCCGCGCACGCCGGTGATCTCGGAGCCCGGGGTGTTCACGATCTTCTCCTGGGCGTGGTACATCATCACCATGCCCGGCTTGACGCGCTGGCTGACCACCGCGCGGGCCGCGATCGCGCCGTTGACGTTGAACAGCTCGACCCAGTCGTTGTCGACGATGCCGGCCGACTTCGCGTCGTCCTCGCTGAGCCAGACGATGGGCCCGCCGCGGCTGAGCGTGAGCATCAGCAGGTTGTCGGTGTAGGTGGAGTGGATGCCCCACTTCTGGTGCGGCGTGATGAAGTTGAGCAGGATCTCCGTGTTGCCGTTGGGCCGGATGTGGTGCATGCCGGTGGTGGTCTTCAGGTCCACCGGCGGGCGGTAGCTGGCGAAGCCCTCGCCGAAGGCGATCATCCAGGGGTGGTCCTGGTAGAACTGCTGGCGGCCGGTCAGGGTGCGCCAGGGGATCAGCTCGTGCACGTTGGTGTAGCCGGCGTTGTACGAGACGGTCTCGCTCTCGATGCCACTCCAGGTGGGCGAGCTGATGATCTTGCGCGGCTGCGCCTGGATGTCGCGGAAGCGGATCTTCTCGTCCTCGCGGTACAGCGCCAGGTGCTTGTGCTCGCGCCCGGTGGCCTTGCTCAGCGCCTCCCAGGCCTTCACCGCCACGTGGCCGTTGGTCTCCGGGGCCAGCTGCAGCACCACCTCGCAGGCATCGATGTCGGTCTCGATCTTCGGCATGCCCTTGGTCACGCCTTCGGCCCGCACGACGCCGTTGAGCTCACCCAGCTGCTTGACCTCGGTCTGGGTGTTCCAGGCGATGCCCTTGCCGCCGTTGCCCACCTTGTTCATCAAGGGGCCCAGCGCGGTGAAGCGCTTGTAGACGTTCGGGTAGTCGCGCTCGACCACCGTCATCTGCGGCGCCGTCTTGCCGGGCAGCAACTCGCATTCGCCACGCGCCCAGTCGTGCACCTCGAAAGGCTGGCCCAGCTCGCCCGGGCTGTCGTGCATCAGCGGGGTCAGCACGAGCTCCTTCTCGACGCCCAGATGGCCGACGCAGACCTCGCTGAACTTCTTCGCGAAGCCCTTGTAGATCTCCCAGTCGCTGCGCGCGCCCCAGGCCGGGTCCACCGCCGTGGACAGCGGGTGGATGAAGGGGTGCATGTCGCTGGTGTTGAGGTCGTTCTTCTCGTACCAGGTGGCCGTGGGCAACACGATGTCCGAGTACAGGCAGGTGGTGCTCATGCGGAAGTCCAGCGTGACCAGCAGGTCCAGCTTGCCCTCGGGCGCCTTCTCGTGCCAGACCACTTCAGTCGGCTTCGCGTCCTCGCGTCCGAGGTCCTTGCCCTGCACACCATTGCTGGTGCCCAGCAGGTGCTTCAGGAAGTACTCGTGGCCCTTGCCGCTGGAGCCCAGGATGTTGGAGCGCCAGACGAACATGTTGCGCGGCCAGTTGCTCGGATGGTCCGGGTCGGTGCAGCTCATCTTGAGCGTGCCGTCCTTCAGCCCATGGACCGCGTAGTCCTTCGGGTCCATGCCCGCCGCCTGCGCGTCGCGCACCACCTGCATCGGGTTGGTCTGCAGCTGCGGGGCCGACGGCAGCCAGCCCATGCGCTCGGCGCGCACGTTGTAGTCGATCATGCTGCCGGCGTACATCTTCTTGTCGGCCAGCGGCGAGAGCACCTCCTCCATGCCCAGCTTCTCGTAGCGCCACTGGTCGGTGTGGGCATAGAAGAAG
>JADMKA010000230.1 GCA_018780145.1 Vitreoscilla sp.
GGTGGACAAGATCTTCGAGGTGGTCGACACCATCCACAAGCAGGGCACCACCATCCTGCTGGTCGAGCAGAACGCCAGCCGCGCGCTGTCGCTGGCCAACCGCGGATACGTCATGGAGTCCGGCGAGGTCACCATGAGCGGCCCGGCCAAGCAGCTGCTCGACGATCCCAAAGTGCGCGCGGCCTACCTGGGCGAGTGAATTCAGGCGGGCACATACCAAGGAACGGTGAGAGGCGAGCGCCCGCGCGCCTTCGCAGGGTCACGAGCCCTGCATCACTGCATCCGCCAACCCACGACGGAGAGAGAAACGCTATGAAGCTGAAGTTGAACCTGAGCATGGCGGCCATTGCCCTGTGCTTCGCAGGCACCGCAATGTCCCAGGAGCTGGTGGTCAAGATCGGCCACGTGGGGCCGACCAGCGGTGGCATCGCGCACCTGGGCAAGGACAACGAGAACGGCGCGCGCATGGCCATCGACGAGTTGAACGCCAAGGGCGTGACCATCGGCGGCAAGAAGGCCAAATTCGAGCTGCTGGCCGAAGACGACGCAGGCGACCCCAAGCAGGGCACCGCGGCCGCGCAGAAGCTGGTCGACTCCAAGGTCAACGGCGTGGTGGGCCACCTGAACTCGGGCACCTCGATCCCCGCCTCCAAGGTCTACTCCGACGCGGGCATCCCGCAGATCAGCCCGTCGGCCACCAACCCCAAGTTCACCCGCCAGGGTTTCAAGACCACCTTCCGCGTGGTGGCTGACGACGTGCACCTGGGTGGCACGCTGGGCCGCTACGCGGTCGAGCAGCTCAAGGGCAAGGTGATCGCGGTGATCGACGACCGCACCGCCTACGGCCAGGGCGTGGCCGACGAGTTCGAGAAGGGCGTCAAGGGCAAGGGCGGCTCGATCGCCAAGCGCGAGTTCACCAACGACAAGGCGACCGACTTCACCGCCATCCTGACCAGCATCAAGGCGGCCAAGCCGGACGTGGTCTTCTACGGCGGCATGGACGCCGTGGCCGGCCCGATGATCCGCCAGATGAAGCAGCTGGGCATCAGCGCCAAGTTCATGGGCGGCGACGGCATCTGCTCGGGCGAGCTGCCCAAGCTGGCCGCTGGCGCCATGGCCGACGGCCAGGTGGTGTGTGCCGAGGCCGGTGGCGTCGAAGGCGCGCAGAAGGCCAGCATGGAGAAGTTCAAGGCCGACTTCAAGAAGAAGTTCAACGCCGATGTGCAGATCTACGCCCCGTACGTGTACGACGCCACCATGGTGATGGTCGACGCGATGGTCAAGGCCGGCTCCGCCGAGCCCGCCAAGTATCTGCCAGTGTTGGCAAAAACCAACGGATTCAAGGGCGTGACAGGGACAATTGCGTTCGATGAGAAGGGCGACATTCAAAATGGCGCACTGACGCTTTTTACCTACAAGGGTGAGAAGCGGGAACAGATTGCCGTCGTTCGCTGAGGCAAAATTCGGGTTCTCCCCAATCGAGAGGAAAGATTCACATGAAAAAGCAATTCGCACTGGGCCTCGTGGCCGCTGTCTGCGCCTCGGGCGCCTTCGCCCAATCGTCGGTGACCGTGTATGGCCGCCTGAACGTCACCGTCGAGAGCGTCAAGATCGGTGACGGCGACCGCACCGGTGAAATCAACAACAACGCGTCGCGCATCGGTTTCAAGGGCACCGAGGATCTGGGTGGCGGCCTGAAGGCCGGCTTCCAGATCGAACACGGCTTCGATCCGAGCACGGGCACCGCCGCATCCACGTTCTGGGGCCGCCAGGCTGAAGTCAACCTGAGCGGTGCCTTCGGTACCGTGCGCCTGGGCACCTTCTTCCCTGAGACTTACTACGCCACGTCCGACTACATCGGCATGCACAACCACGAGACGGGTGACTCGTCGGATGCGCTCTATGGCACCAAGTTCGTGACCCAGAACAAGGTCGGCTATGCCTCGCCCATGCTGGGTGGCTTCAAGTTCCACGCTTCGGTCGCCGAGGGCTCCCCCACCGTCGACCGCACCTACGATCTGGCCGCCAACTACGATGCGGGTCCCCTGCACCTGGGTGCCGGCTACGAGAAGCAAGGCGACTTCAAGCAGTTCGCCGTACGCGGCCTGTATGAAATGGGCGCCTTCACTGTCGGCGGCCTGGTTCAGCGCGTCAGCGTGCCCGTGCTCGGCGATCGCACCTACTTCCGCGTGTCCGGCATGTACGCCATGGGCGCCTCGGAATTCCACGTCAACGCTGGCCGCACTGGCGAGTACGACGATGTCGCCAACAGCGATGCCGTGCAGTGGACCGTGGGCTACAACTACAACCTGAGCAAGCGCACCAAGGTCTATGGCTACTACACCCGCATCGCCGACGGCGACGCTGGTTCGTACGGTGGTGACTTCGACGCGTTCGCCCTGGGCATTCGCCACAACTTCTGATCGATTCGTCGATCCGGGCGGCCTGATCGCCGCCTGACGCTTGGCCAAGCGCCCGGTTCCGCAAGGAGCCGGGCGCTTTTTCATGCCGCCCTCACCGGCCGTGGTGGCCAGTCGGCGCGCAAGAGGCCATACATCGCCGAATCCGAGATCTCGCCCGCCACCTGCCAGCGCTCGCGCAACACGCCTTCGAGCCGGAAACCCAAACGCTCCAGCGCACGGCAGGAGGGGCCGTTGCGGGGGTCCACGTCGGCTTCGATGCGGTTGAGCAGCAGGTCGTCGAAGGCCGCGCCCGGCCGGTGGTCGAAGGCCAGGCCGATGACGGCGGCCAGCGCCTCGTTCATCAGGCCCTGGCCTTGCTGGCTGCGCGCCAGCGCGTAGCCGATGTCGGCCCGGCGGCAGGCGGCGTCGATCTTGTACAGGCTCAAGGTGCCGACGACCCGGCCACTGTCGGCCCGCATCAGGCCCAACCGCAGGTCGCGCCGACCGGACAGCGCCTCGCGGTCGGACTCGATCAGGCGCACGGCTTGTGCCGGATCTGTCCATGCCGGCGTGGACCAGTGGCGCATCACGGCCGGGTCCGAGAAGATCGCGTACACGTCGTCCGCGTCGCTGGCTGCCAGAGGGCGCAAGCGCAGGCGGTCGGTGTCGATCACAAGCTGGTCGAAAGGGATCACTGGCGGCGGCTCCGGAATGTGGGGCTGAAAGTACGGCAGGCTAACCCACGGCCGCCTGGCCACGGTTGCGGGCACACTGCGCGGCAGCATCGACTTGCGCCAGGAGCTTCCATGAGAAATCAATTCGTCGCCGCCTGCCTGATCGGGCTGAATATGCCGTCGCTGGCCGCGCCACCCACCGTAGCGCAGGTGCTGGAGCATTCACCCGCCACCGACTGGCGCGCCCTGGAACCGCAGAACACGCTGGTGATGGAACTGACGGCCGGCCAGGTGCTGATCGAGCTGGCCCCGCGCTTCGCACCAAGGCACGTGGCCAACATCCGCACTCTGGCGCGCGAGGGCTATTGGGACGGCCTGGCGATCCTGCGGGTGCAGGACAACTACGTGACCCAATGGGGCGACCCCGACGCCGAGGTGCCGGCGAAGGCCAAGCCACTCGGCACAGCGTCGGCCCGGCTGCCCGCCGAGTTCTCGGTGCCGCTGAAGGGCCTGCCCCTGGCACGCCTGCCCGACCCTGATGGCTGGGCCCCGGTCACCGGCTTCGTCGACGGCTTCCCGGTGGCCGCCGACCCGAAGACCGGCCAGGCCTGGCTGGCGCACTGCTACGGCATGGTCGGTGCCGGCCGTGACATGGCGCGCGACAGCAGCAACGGCGCCGAGCTCTACACCGTGATCGGCCAGTCGCCGCGCGGCCTGGACCTGAACATCACCGTGGTCGGCCGCGTGTTGCAGGGCATGCCCGGGCTGGCTGCGCTGCCGCGAGGGACCGCCGAGATGGGTTTCTATGCGGACGCGGCCCAGCGCGCCGGCATCCAGCGCGTGCGCCTGCTGGCCGACATGCCCGAGGCCGAGCGCCCGGCCCTGGAGGTGCTGCGCACCGACAGTGCCACCTGGCCCGCGCTGCTGCAGGCGCGGCGGGTGCGGCAGGAGGGCTGGTTCGTCCACAGCCCGCGCCACATCAACCTGTGCAATGCCACGGTACCGACGCGCCCCCGACCGCCAATGCCGCCGAAGTGAATCGGGGTCATTCCCGCTCGACGGCGCGCAGCAGATCTGCCAGCGTCTTGCCCGCCTCGTCGCGGAAGACCTCGTCCAGCACCTGCAGCTCGGTGATCCTGTCGACCCGGAAGCTGCGAAAATCCTGCCGCTCCTCGCACCAGGCCCCCAGCGTCCACACTGTGCCCCAGAAGAAGCAGCCCAGCGGGCGAAGGGTACGGCGGCTGTCGCGGCCCGACTCGTCCCGGTAGGCGATGGCCAGCTTGCGACGCCGCTCGATCACGCCGCGCAGTTGCTCCAGCCGCTCGCGCACCGGGTCCGTGCTGTTGAACGTGGGGGCGTAAATCGCCAGGCTCTCGGCAGCTGCCCGCGCGGCCGGCGGCAGCACGGCCAGGATCTTCGACAACGCCTGCTCGCCCGCGCCCGCCAGCGCGCCGTCCAGCCTGGCCTGAGCCAGGCGAACCGCCGCCACCAGGGCCTTGGCCTCGTCGGTTGAAAACATCAGCGGTGGCAGGTCATAGCCCGCGCCCAGCCGGTAGCCCACCCCCGCCTCGCCGTCGATCGGCACCCCCTGGGCCTGGAGATCAGCCACATCGCGGTACACCGTTCGCAGCGACACTCCCAGGCGCTCTGCCAGGAAGGCCGCCGTCGTCAGCCGGCGGCCGCGGATCAGCTGGACCAGCTCGAACAGGCGGTCGGCGCGGCGCATCCTGGTACGGTGACTCAGCCCATGGCGGTGCACAGCTCGACAAGCATGCCGTCCGGGCAGCGCACGTAGGCCACCGTCTGGCCCCAGGGCTTCGTCTTCGGCGGCGCCAGCAAGTCGGCACCCGCGGCCACCGCACGCTCGCACGCGGCAGCCACGTCCGGCGTGACGAGGCCGATCTCCACGCCCAGCGGCGCGGCCGAGGTGTCGGCCGCCACATAGTCGTGGCCCAGGTTGCCGCGCGCGGTGTCGTGCTGGGCAAAAGCCAGCGCGGTGGCGCCGGTCTCCAGCTCGCCATAGCCGCCGCCCGGGGCGACGAAACGGCGCGCCAGGCCGAAGGCCCGCTCGAAGAAGGCCAGCGAAGCCTCGACATCGGCCACATAGGCAATCGTGTAGGCGAATTTCATCATCGTCGTCCTCCAGACAGTGGCGCGGCGCATCCTACGCCGCACCAGGATCCCCCTCTCACTTCAGCGCATGCAGGCCGACACGGTTGCCCTCGCTGTCCTCGACGTGGGCAAAGGCGCCCATGCCCTGGGGCAACTCGGTGCGCGGCACCAGCAGCCGGCCACCGGCCTCGCCCAGCCGCGCCAGCACGGCGTTCAGCGAAGGCTCGGCGTTCAGATAGACCACCGTGCCGTGGGTGCCGGGCTCAGGCGCACCGGCGCCGGCGAGCAGCGCACCACCCACACCGCTGCCGGGCTCGTACGGAAACATCGCCAAGGTGGTCTCGGGGCCCATTGACTCACGGCGCAGCGGGCGAGCGAACAGGGTCTCGTAGAAACGCTGGGCACGGTCGAGATCGCGCACCGGGATCTCGAACCAGTGGAGGGCGTGGGTCAGGGTGGCTTCGGTCATGGTCATCTCCTTGAGGGGCCACCAGGAGCGGCGGCACAGGGAGGATGCTGCGACACCCCTGCTGACAACGTCGTGGCAGCAGGGGATTGCGCGCGTTGCCCACCGGAGCTCCAATCGCCCCCATGTCGCCCACCGACACCCCGGCCACCCCCGCCCCCAGCCAACTCGACGCGCTGTATGCGGACGCCTACCGCGAGCTGCGCCGTCTGGCCCGCGCGCGCCTGCACGGCGGTGGGCGCAACACCGTGCTGGACACCACCGCCCTGGTCCACGAGAGCTACCTGCGCCTGGCCCGCCATGGCGGCGAGATCGCCTTCGCCGACCGGCTGCGCTTCATGGTCTACGCCGGCCATGTGATGCGCTCGGTGATCATCGACCTGGTCCGCGAACGCCAGGCCGAGCGGCGTGGCGGCGACGCCGCGCATGTGACGCTGACCACCCAGCTGGGCGAGCACCTGGCGGGTGACGCGGGGGAAGCCGAGATCCTTCGCGTGCACGAGGCGCTGGACGAACTCGCCAAGCTCGATGCGCGCATGGCGCAAGTGGTCGAGCTGCGCTACTTCGCCGGCATGACCGAGGGCGAGATCGGCCAGGCGCTGGGCGTGACCGAACGCACCGTGCGGCGTGACTGGCAGCAGGCCCGCCTGTTCCTGGCCGAAGCCCTGCGCTGACGCGCCCGCCCGGAGCCGACCGGTGGCCTCCGCCCAGCTGTTCGACATCGCCCCCGCCGACTGGGCGCGGCTGCGCCAACTGCTCGACGAGGCGATGGCCCAGCCAGCGGCCGCGCGCCACGCGTGGCTGGCCGCCCTGCCCCCTGAAGACGCCGCCCTGCGCCCGCGCCTGCAGAGCCTGCTCGAGCATGCCGACGACAGCGTGGACCCCACCGGCACGGCCACCGGCGGCCGCTTCGCCAGCCTGCCGCGCCTGGCCCCGGTGGACGAGTCGCCACCGCCGCCGCCGCCCGACGCCGGCCCCTACCGTGCCATTCGGCTGCTCGGTGAAGGCGGCATGGGCCGCGTGTGGCTGGCCGAGCGCACCGACCTGCTGCACGGCCGCCCGGTGGCGCTGAAGTTGCCGCATGCGGCGTGGCGCCACCCCCGGCTGGCCGAGCGCATGGCGCAGGAGCGCGAGATCCTCGCCGTGCTCGATCACCCGAACATCGCGCGCATCTACGACGCGGGCGTCGGTGCCGACGGCCAGCCCTGGTTGGCGCTGGAGTATGTCGAAGGCGAGCGCATCGACGCCCACCTGCGGCGTCACGACCTCGGCACCCGGGCACGCGTCGAGCTGTTCCTGCAGGTCATGCGCGCCGTCGCCCATGCGCACGCGCGGTTGGTCGTGCACCGGGACCTGAAGCCCGGCAACATCCTGGTCACCGCCGACGGCCAGGTGCGGCTGCTCGATTTCGGCATCGCCAAGCTGCTGGCCGCCAACGACACCGCCGCCGCCGAGCTCACCGCACCGGCCCAGCGCGCGCTGACGCCACAGTACGCCGCGCCGGAGCAGATCCTTGGCCAGCCGATCGGCACCGCGGCGGACATCTATTCGCTGGGCGTGGTGCTCTACGAGCTGCTCACCGGCGAGTTGCCCTACCGGCCGAAGCGCGGCACGGCGGCGTCGATGGAAGAGACCATCGTCAGCGCCGAGCCGCCCCGCCCCAGCAGCCGCACCGCGGACCCGCACGCGCGGCGCCTGCTGCAGGGGGACCTCGATACCGTGCTGCTCAAGGCCCTGAAGAAGGACCCCGCCGAACGCTACGCTACCGTGCAGGCCTTTGCCGACGATCTGGGTCATTGGCTGGCCGACCGCCCCGTCAGCGCGCGGCCCGACAGCGCGCTGTACCACGCCCGCAAGTTCGTGCAGCGCAACCGCGTCGCGGTGGGGCTGACGGCGGGCTTCGTGCTGTCGCTCGGTGGCGCACTGGGTGCGGCCTTGTGGCAGGCCGACGAGGCCCGCGCGCAGGCGGCCAAGGCAGGCGCGATCACCGGCTTCCTGGTCGGCCTGTTCGAGGCCAATGACATCGAGCAGGCCGAGGGCCGCAGCAAGCGGGAGCAAAGCGTGCAGCAGCTGCTGGAGCACAGCGCCGATGCGCTGGCCACCGGCCTGGCCGACCAGCCCGAGCTGCGCGGCGAGCTGCAGCGCGTGGTCGGCCGCCTGCTGAACGACCTGGAGATCGGCGAGGCCGCCGTGCGCGTGCGGCAGCAGCGCGCCGAGCTGTTGGAGGCACGCAGCGCACCGCCTCGCGAGCGCCTGCTGGCGCTGCGCGAACTCGGCGCCAGCCAGCGTGCGGCCAACCAGATCGGTGCCGCACGCACGACGCTGGGTTCCGCACGCGCGCTGTGCGGGGCCTCCAGCCTCGCGGAATCGCTCGACTGCGTGGCCATGGAGGTGGACGCCGGCAGGCTGGACTTCATCGACAGCCGCTGGGACGAGGCCCAGGCTCGGGTCACCCCGGCGCTGGCCGCGCTGGAGCGCCTGTCGCCCGGCAGCGAGGACCTGGCCTCGGCCCACGAGCTGATGGCCAGCCTGCATGCGGCCCGCAACCGTGCGGACGAGGCCCTGGCGCACTACCGGCAGGCCTTGTCCTTGCGCCAGACGCTGTGGGGCACCGGCTCGGTGCGGCTGGCCCAGGTGCGCTTCCGCTTCGGCCGCACGCTGTGGGCGCTGCGCCGGCCGGCGCTGGCCGAGGCGGAGCTGCAGGCGGCCTGGGACGCCACCCGCCAGGCGGTGGGGCCCGAGCATGTGCTGAGCGCCCGCATCGAGGCCAACCTGGGCCGGCTGCAGTTCTATGTCGGCACCTCGGCGGAGGGGTTGCCGCGCCTGCAGCATGCACTCGATGCCCTGCAGAAGCAGGCCGGCCGCGTCGACCCCTTCGAGATCTACCAGGCGCGGATGTACTGGGCCAACGCGCTGGTGCTGGACGGCCGGCTGGCGGCCGCGCGCGAGGCGCTGGACGCCGCGCTCGCCCTGCGGGAGCAACTCGGCACCCAGGCCGGCCCCGACGTGACGCTGGATGTCTCGCAGGCGCGCTGGCTCGTCGACACCGGCCGTTTCGCCGAAGGCCGCGCGCTGCTGGAGCGCCTGCGCGACCAGGCCATCGCCCAGTCCGGCGCCGACCACCCCAATGTCGCCGACCGGCGATTCCGGTTGGCGCAAGCCTGGCTGGCCAGCGGCGGGCTGGTACAGGCCGAGGCCGAGCTGCGGGCGGCGATGAGCAGCCAGGACGCCGCCGAAGCCGTATTCGGCTCGCCGAAGCACCGCGCACAGCTGGTGCTGATCGCGCTGTGGGTGGCCCAGGGCCGCTTTGCCGAGGCCGAGCCACTGGCCGACTCCCTGCAGCGCGGCGCAGCCACATCGGCGCGTGCCGACCAGTACCGGGAAACCCTGGTGAACCTGCACCTCGCTGTGGCACGCACCTGGGCCGGGCTGGGCCGGCACGCCGACGCGCAGCCGCATTTCGTGCGTAGCATCGACCTGCTGCATGCGGCCAACCCGGCGCACGCCTAGCTCGCCGAGATCCGCGCACACTACGCGGCCAGCCTGCAGGCTCGTGGTGAGGCCGCTGCGGCCTGCGACCAGCTCGCGCTGGCCCGCGCCGCGCTCGCCGACCAACCCCTGGCCGGGCCCCAGTTCAGGCAGGTGGTGCAGGCGCAGGCCAGCCAAGCCGGCTGTGCCGCGGGCGGGCGAAGCGCGGCCGTGTCCGGTTCCGGCGCCGCGATCCGTCTTTCTCGACAAGACACGCACTTTGGCAGGAGACCCCCATGAACACCGCCCCCACCGCCGCTGGCCTCGCGCTGACCTTCGCACTGGCCGCCGCGCCCGCCTGGGCCACGATGGAGCCGCAAGGTCCCAACGAGACTGTCTGCCCCAACCCAGCGCTGACAACCCTCGGCAACGAGGCGGCCGATGGCATCTGGCCCGCGCTCACCGGCACCCCGCTGCCGCCCGGCGGCAGCGTGCTGACGCTGGGCACCAACCCGAGCGAGTCTCCCGAGCTGTCGGACGAGGTCCTGCGCAGTTTCTCTCGCACCTTCTCGTTCAACACCGCACAGGGCATCGTCAGCGGCACCGTGCTGCAGCTCATCAAGCGCGGCACGGACCAGCGCTGCAAGACCGAGTGGCAGGTCACCGTCACCCCCGCCTCGCTCGGCTGCGTCACGGCGGTCCGCATCGACGGCTTCCTTCACCCGCTGGACAAACCCCTGGTGGCCGACTACCGCGACGACCTGGCCGGCGACACCAACCCGGACCGCGCCTACCGCTCGGCCGGCGACGGCTCGAAGCTCCGCTTCCGCCTGCCCGGTGGCGTGTGCGCCGGCAAGACCTCGCGCCCACTGTTGCTCAACACCAGCATCAACAAGATGGTGCGCAAGGGCAGCTTGCAGTTGCAGGGCCCGGCCGGCGAACTGTCGCCGCCGGTCAGCACCTACGTGCCCAAGTGACAGCGGCCACCGGCCGGCGCTATGATGCGCGCCGGTCGGCAGTTCACCCAGGCGTCGCCGCGCGGCCACCCAGCCGCGAGCTCAACCTGCCCTGATCCTCGTTCCAAGCCTTGGTCCCATGAGCCTGCGCCTTTTGTCGCGGCGCCTGAACCCCGGCTGCAAGTCGGCGACCCCAGCCCCCGGCATCACCACCGGGCCGGTTCATGCGCGCGGATGCAGAAAGACGCACCATGACGACCACCTCTTCGGCCGACCGCGGCCGCCAACTTGTGCCGCTGCACTGCGACGACCTGTCGCAGTTTGCCAAGTCCCTGCGCGCCCAACTCGGCGAGCACCTGCAGACAACGCCCGGCGCCGCGCCGAGCCACGTGCAACTGCTGAACATGCTGGCCCGCTCGGCCGGACACCGCAGCATGCAGGCCTTGCGCGCGCAGGCCGTGCTGAAGCCACCGGCCGCCCCACCCGCCCCGGCTCCGGCCGCCGCGCTCGGAGCCCACGCCCAGAAGGCGCTGACCCAGTTCGACGAGCACGGCCGGCTGTCACGCTGGCCCTACAAGTTCAGCGTGCAGCGGCTGGCGATGTGGGGCCTGTGGCTGCGCTTCGACTCCGGCCGCCCGTACACCGAGCGTGAGGTCAACGAGATCCTGAAGGCCTGGACGACCTATGGCGACCATGTCACCCCCCGGCGCGAGCTGGTGGAGATGAAGCTGCTCGGCCGCAAGGACGACTGCTCGGTCTACTGGAAGGAGCCGCAGCGCCCGACCGACGAGATCCGCGCGCTGCTGCAGGCGCTGCGCGCACGGCAGGCCTGAACACCCGCTCGGCGGGTGGGGCCGGTACCCCGGCACCGGGTGCCCCACATCACGCCCTGACCAAGGCGGCGGCGGCGCCGAGCATCAGTCCGGCGCCGACGACGCGCGCCGTGCCGCGCTGGGCGGCGTCGCCGCGCAGCATCCACGGCCGGGCCATCGAGGCCAGCAAAGCGACGAGGCCGTAGACCCCGCCTTGGTTGGCGGCAATGATCGCGCCCAGCCACAGGGCCTGTGCCCCCACCGAGCGCTCGGGCGAGTGGATGAAGGCAGGCAGGATGGCCAGCGTGAACGCGTAGGCCTTGGGGTTCATCAGGCAGGTGGCCGCCGCGCGCCAGAACGTCTGGTGCCAGGTGGGCATGACCGTGGGCACGCCGGCCGGGCCGGCCCGGGGTTCGGAAGGTGTTGCGGGCCTCGCGGTGCGCCAGATCGTCCAGCCGATCCAGCCCATGTAGGCCGCTCCCGCCAGCAGCATGGCCTGCTGCGCGCCCGGCCACCACAGCAACACGGCGGTCAGACCCAGCACGCCCGAAGCCAGGTGGACCTGGCCCGCGACCATGATGCCGGCCACCGCGGCCAGGCCACCGCGCAACCCGGTGGTGACCGCGCTGCCAGCCACGAAAGCCATGTCCATGCCCGGCAGCAGCACGATGCCGAACACCAGGGTGGCGAACAACCAGAGATCGGGCGAAACGCTCATGTCGGTGCAGCCTTCAGGTGAAACGATGCAGCGAACTCTAGGCGGCATAGCGGACAGAATCCGCCCTATTTCAGCCAGACGGCGCGTACGATCGCCATGATGGTTGCCCCCACCGGCCGCGTGCTTGCGGTGCTTGAACTGCTGCAATCCGGCCACGGCCTCGGTGGCGCGGAACTGGCGCGCCGCGTCGGCGTGGACCGCCGGACGGTGCGGCGCTATGTCGTCCACCTGCAGCAGCTGGGCGTGCCGGTCGAAGCCACCCGCGGCCGCGACGGCGGCTATGCGCTGCGCCCCGGCTTCAAGCTGCCGCCGATGATGTTCAGCGCCGACGAGGCGCTGGCGCTGGCCGTCGGCCTGCGCGCCGCGAGCAAGCTGGGGCTGGACGGCATCACGCCCGCCATCGCCAGCACCCAGGCCAAGCTGGAGCGGGTGATGCCCACCGACTTGCGCCACCGGCTGGGCGACGTCGAACAGACCGTGCAGCTCGACCTGGCGCGCCCTTTCGCCGTCGGCGCCACCGGCACTTTGGTGGCCCTGAGCGCAGCCGCGCGACGGCAGCAGCGTGTGCGCCTGCGCTACCGAAACGTCGATCAGGCCGATAGCGAGCGCGAGGTCGACGTCTACGGCCTGGCCTACCGGGGCGGTGGCTGGTACGCCGTCGGCCACTGCCACCTCCGGCAGGATCTGCGCTGCTTCCGGCTGGACCGTGTGCAGTCCGTCGAGGCGTTGCCGGCGAGCTTTGGCCGCCCCGAGGGCTTCGACGTGCTGGCCCACCTGCAGCGGGCCATCGCCACCCTGCCACGGGCCCACGCGGTGTCGCTGTGGCTGGACACCGACCTGGCCACGGCCCGGCGCTCGGTCTTCGTCGAGCTGGGATCGCTGGCGGCGGCGCCCCGCGGCGGTGTGCGGCTGGCCGTGCAGGCCGACGACCTGGCCTGGGTGGCGCGCGAGTTGTCTCGCCTGCCGTTCGGCTTCCGCATCCTGAAGCCGGTGGCGCTCAAGCGCGCGCTGGCGGCTCACGCAAGACGCCTGCTGGAGCAGGCGGGCCCGACCCACAGCCCGACAGCCGCCTAGCCCGGGCACAATCGCGCCCATCGGCTGCCCACTCGGCGCCCCGTTCGGCATCTCACCCCGAGTCTCCCCCCGCCATGCCCCAACGCGTCCTCACCGGCATCACCACCACCGGCACCCTGCACCTCGGCAACTATGTCGGCGCGGTGCGCCCCTGCATCATCGCCAGCCGCGAGCCCGGCGTGGAGAGCTTCTTCTTCATGGCCGACTACCACGCGCTGATCAAGTGCGACGACCCCGAGCGCATCGAGCGCTCGCGCCTGCAGATCGCCGCCACCTGGCTGGCCGCCGGCCTGGACACCGAGCGCGCGGTGTTCTACCGCCAGAGCGACATCCCCGAGATCCCCGAGCTGACCTGGCTGCTCACCTGCGTCACCTCCAAGGGCCAGATGAACCGCGCCCATGCCTACAAGGCCTCGGTGGACGCCAACCTCGCCGCGGGCGAAGACGCCGACGCGAACATCTCGATGGGCCTGTACAGCTACCCCATCCTGATGGCCGCCGACATCCTGATGTTCAACGCCCACCGCGTGCCCGTCGGCAAGGACCAGGTCCAGCACATCGAGATGGCGCGCGACGTGGCCCAGCGCTTCAACCATTTGTTCGGCCGTGGCCACGAATTCTTCGTGCTGCCCGAGGCCCAGGTGGATGCGGAGATGGAGCTGTTGCCCGGGCTGGACGGCCGCAAGATGAGCAAGAGCTACGACAACGTGATCCCGCTGTTCGACGGGGGGGCCACGGCCTTGCGAGAGGCGATCGCCCGCATCGTCACCGACTCGCGCCTGCCCGGCGAGCCCAAGGAAACCGAGGGCTCCGCACTGGTGACGATCCACGACGCCTTCGCCACGCCCGCACAACGCGTGGCCTTCCGCGACGAGCTGCGTGCCGGGCTGGGCTGGGGCGAAGCCAAGCAACGCCTGTTCGACCTGATCGACACCGAGATCGGCCCGATGCGTTCGCGCTACGAAGCCTTGATGGCCCACCCCGAGCGCATCGAGCAGACCTTGCAGGAAGGCGCCGCCAAGGCACGCGCGGTCGCCGCGCCGCTGCTGGCGCAGTTGCGCGAGGCCGTCGGGCTGCGGCGCTTCCAGCCGCTGAAGGCGGTGGCCAGCGAGACGCCCAAGTCCAGGTCGGCCCTGCCGGTGTTCAAGCAGTACCGCGAAAGCGACGGGCGCTTCTACTTCAAGCTCAACGCCGCCGACGGCCGCACCCTGCTGCAGAGCCAGGGCTTCAGTGGCGGCCGCGAGGCGGGCGAGTGGGTCAAACGCCTGAAGACCGAGGGCGAGTCGGCATTGCCCCATGCCCCGGTGGCCCTGGCCGACGGTGCCACGGCGGCCGAGGCGGCCGAAGCGCTGGCGATGCTTCGCGCCGCAGAGAGCAGCTAGCGTGCCGCGACGCCGCCTGCCGGTACGGCTCGCGGCGGCACCGTATTCCCTGGTCATTGCCCCTAGAACCGCGCTATCGCCGCCACCGCTGCGGTGCTAGCTTCGCGCTCGCGCCGGCCCGTACCGGGCAGGTGCGCCTTCAACACCAAGGAGCAGACCATGCGACTGTTGATCACCTTGCTCGGGGCCTCGCTGTTCAGTGCCAGCGCGCTGGCCGCCGGCTACTCGGAAAAGAAACTGGGCGACCTGTCCGACGACGGGCTGGCGCCCACCGCGGTGAAGCTCAAGCAGGGCCCGAACGTCATCGCCGGCAAGTACGGCACCGCCAACGGAGTCACCGACCGCGACTACTTCACCGTCAAGATCATGGAAGGCCAGACCCTGGACTCCATCATCCTCGAGCCGGAGACGGTGGTCGGCGCCAACCTGTCCTTCATCGGCGTCCAGTCCGGCAAGAAGGTCACCGTGCCCCCGATCGGTGGAACGCCGGACGACCTGCTGGGCTACACCCACTACGGCACGGCGGACGAGGGCACCGACATCCTCCCCGCGATGGGCACCGGCTTCGGCGCCATCGGCTTCACGCCCCCCCTGGGCGCCGGCACCTACAGCTTCTGGGTTCAGGAACTGGCGACGTGCAAGTGCCAGTACCGCTTCACCTTCAACGTGGGCTCGCCGGCGACGCGCTGAGGCACACTGACATGGACCGCGTGCGACCCGAGGGTCGTCAGGCGGCCACCGTCTGCCGCACCGCCCGGTCCCAGCGCGCCAGGGCCTCGGCCGCGCGGGCCGGCTCCAACGCCGGCTCGAAGCGGCGCTCGACCTGCCATTGCGCGGAGAGCTCGTCCAGGCCAGCCCACACGCCGGTGGACAGGCCGGCCAGGTAAGCCGCGCCGAGCGCGGTGGTCTCGATGACCTGCGGCCGCACCACCGGGATGCCCAGCAGGTCGGCCTGGAACTGCATCAGCAGGTCGTTGACGCAGGCGCCGCCGTCGACCCGCAGCTCGCTCACCGGGCTGCCGCCAGCGGCCACCGCGTCGCGGCTCATGGCCTGCAGCAGCGCGGCACTCTGGAAGGCGATGCTCTCCAGCGCTGCGCGGGCGATGTGGGCCACCGTGGTGCCGCGCGTGAGGCCAACGATGGCGCCACGGGCCTCGGGCTGCCAGTAGGGCGCGCCCAGGCCGGTGAAGGCCGGCACGAACATAACACCGCCGGCGTCCGGCACGCTCTCGGCCAGCGACTGCACCTCGCCGCTGGCGCGGATGGCCTTCAGGCCGTCGCGCAGCCACTGCACCACCGCGCCGCCGATAAACACGCTGCCCTCCAGCGCGAACTCCGGCAAGGGCGTGGGTTGCGCGGCGCTGGTGGTCAGCAGGCCGTTGGTGCTGGTCTGGAAACGCTCGCCGGTGTGCATCAGCATGAAGCAGCCGGTGCCGTAGGTGTTCTTGGCCAGACCGGCCCGGAAACAGGCCTGGCCGAACAACGCGCTCTGCTGGTCGCCCGCCATGCCGCCGATCGGGATCGGGGTGCCGAACAAGCGGGCATCGGTCTCGCCGAACAGGTGGCTGCTGGGGTGAACCTGGGGCAGCAGGCTGTCGGGCACGTGCAGCGCGGCCAGCAAGCCGTGGTCCCAGCGGTTGTGGCGGATGTCGAACAGCATCGTGCGCGAGGCGTTGCTCACGTCGGTGGCATGCACGTGGCCGCCGGTCAGCTTCCACAGCAGCCAGCTGTCCACCGTGCCGAAGGCCAGGTCGCCCTGCGCGGCGGCGATGTGCGCGCCGGGCGCGTGGTCGAGGATCCAGCGGATCTTGGTGCCCGAGAAGTAGGCGTCGATCACCAGTCCGGTGGTGTGCTGCACCGTCTCGGCCAGGCCCTGGGCACGCAGCTGCGCGCACAGCGGCTCGGCGCGCCGGTCCTGCCAGACGATGGCGTTGTGGATGGGTTGGCCGGTGCGGCGGTTCCAGACCACCGTGGTCTCGCGCTGGTTGGTGATGCCGATGGCCCGGATGTCGCGCGCGGTCAGGCCGGCCTTGGCCAGCGCTTCGCGCGCGGTGGCCAGCTGGCTGTCCCAGATCTCGTTCGGGTCGTGCTCGACCCAGCCCGGCTGCGGATAGATCTGGCGGAACTCGCGCTGCGCCATCGCGACGATGCGGCCCTGGCCGTCGAAGACGATGCTGCGCGAGCTGGAGGTGCCCTGGTCGAGGGCGAGGATGAAGCTCATGTCGGGGATCCTACGCGCCTGAGTACTCGCATTGCACGCCGGCTTCGGCCAGCAGGGCGGGAAACGGCTCGGGCGGCGCGGCGTCGGTGAACAGCAGGTCGAGCTGGTCGATGCGCGCCAGCTCCACCATCGCCGGCCGGTTGAACTTGCTGTGGTCGGCCGCCAGCCAGACCTCGCGCGACTGCTCGATGATGGCCCGCGAGACCTGCACCTCGCGGTAGTCGAAATCGCGCAAGGAGCCATCGGCCTCGATGCCGGAGATGCCGATCAGGCCGATGTCGACGCGGAACTGGCGGATGAAATCCACCGCCGCCTCGCCGACGATGCCGCGGTCGCGGTGGCGCACCACGCCGCCGGTGACGATCACCTCGCAGTCCGCGTTGTCGGTCAGGATGGACGCCACGTTCAGGTTGTTGGTGATCACCCGCAGGCCCTTGTGGCGCACCAACTCACGGGCCACCGCCTCGGTGGTGGTGCCCAGGTTGATCAGCAGCGAGCAACCGTTCGGCACGCGCGCCGCCACCGCGCGGGCGATGCGCTTCTTGGCCTCGGCGTTGAGCGCCTCGCGCTGCCGGTAGGCGATGTTCTCGGTGGTCGAGCTGGGCACCCGCACGCCGCCATGGAAGCGCGCCAGCAGGCCGGCTTCGGCCATCAGCTTCACGTCGCGCCGCACCGTCTGCAGCGTGACGCCGAAGCGTTCGGCCAGCGCCTCGACTGTGGCCACGCCCTCGTCGCGCACAGCTTGCAGCAGGTCGGACTGGCGCGGGTTCGGTGTCATGGCCGCATTGTCCCGATGCCGGTGCTCAGGCGCGAATCAGAACAAACCCGAAAACAAACGATGGCAAATACTCTTGCAAACGAACATCGATCAAGGTAAAACGAAAAAAGAAGAACGCCAGACGCCACCCGCCTTCTGCGGTGAGCGCGGCATCGATCGAGGAGACTTCGTTGGCTGACACCGCGCCGCCCCTGGCGCCCACCCCCGCTGCGCCCGCCGGCGCCCAGGCCTTGCACTGTGATGTGCTGGTCGTCGGCGGCGGCATCAATGGCGCAGGCATTGCCCGCGACCTGGCGGGGCGCGGCTGGAAGGTGGTGCTGGCCGAGCAGGACGACCTGGCCTCGCACACCTCCTCGTCGTCGACCAAGCTGATCCACGGCGGCCTGCGTTATCTCGAGTACTACGAGTTCTCGCTGGTGAGGAAGGCGCTGCAGGAGCGCGAGGTGCTGCTGCGCAGCGCGCCGCACATCATGTGGCCACTGCGTTTCGTGATGCCGCACGACCCCTCGATGCGGCCGGCCTGGTTGATCCGCCTGGGGCTGATCCTCTACGACCACCTGGCCCGCCGCGAGGTGCTGCCGGGCTCGCAGGGCATCACGCTGCGCGGCCACCCGGTCGGCGCACCGCTGAAGCCCGAGTTCACGCGCGGCTTCGTCTATTCGGACGGCTGGGTCGACGACGCACGCCTGGTGGTGCTGAACGCCATCGACGCACGCACCCGCGGCGCGCAGCTGTTCACCCGCACCCGCTGCACCACGGCCCAGCGCGGCCCGCAGGGTTGGCTGGCCACGCTGCAACCCGCCGAAGGCGCAGCCTTCACCGTGCAGGCGCGTGCCCTGGTCAACGCCGCCGGCCCCTGGGCCGAGGCCTTCCTGCGCGGCACGGCCCGGCCCCAGCACGGCGAAGCACTGGCGACCAAGAGCCTGCGGCTGGTGAAGGGCTCGCACATCGTCGTGCCGCGCCGCTTCGAGCACGACCACGCCTACATCTTCCAGAACCCCGACAAGCGGATCATCTTCGCGATCCCCTACGAGCGCGACTTCACGCTGATCGGCACCACCGACGTCGAAATCCACGGCGACCCGCGCGGCGCCGGCATCAGCGCCGACGAAACCGCCTACCTGTGCGAACAGGCCAGCCGCTATTTCGTCAAGCCGGTGCTGCCCGGCGACGTGGTGTGGAGCTACGCCGGCGTGCGCCCGCTGCTGGAGGACGAGTCCGGCGACCCCTCCGCCGTGACGCGCGACTACCTGCTGGAGCCCCACACCGGCGGCGCCCCACTGCTCAGCGTGTGGGGCGGCAAGATCACCACCTTCCGCAAGCTGGCCGAGGAGGCCGCCGACGAGATCGGCCGCATGCTGGGCCAGGCCCGCCCGGCCTGGACGAAGGGTGCCTATCTGCCGGGCGGCGACCTGCGCGGCTGGATCGGTGCCGCCCAGCGCCCCGACACCGATTTCGAACGCCTGGTGCAGGCGGTCTCGACACGCCATCCGTGGCTGCCACCGGCGCTGGTACGGCGCTGGTGCCGGGCCTATGGTGCCCGCGTGGGCGAGCTGATCGGTCAGGCCACCCAGATCGCCGATCTCGGCGCCGAGGTGGCGCCGGGTCTGCACGAAGCCGAGCTGCAGTTCCTGCGCCGCGACGAATGGGCCTGCACCGCCGACGACGTGCTGTGGCGCCGCAGCAAGCTGGGCCTGCACTACACCGCTGCCGAGCGGGCCCGCGTCACGCACTGGATGGTCCAGGCCACCACCGGCCTCCCCCCGCCACAACCCATGGACACGATGAAGGATTCCGCATCATGCAGCTGACGCTGGAGAGCATCAGCAAGCGCGTCGGGGCCGAGCCCTGGCTGCACGAGATGAGCCTCGCGCCGCACCCGGGCGAGGTCACGGTTCTGCTGGGCGCCACCCAGGCCGGCAAGACCAGCCTGATGCGCATCATGGCCGGGCTCGACGTGCCCAGCGCCGGCCGCGTGCTGGTGGACGGCGCCAACGTCACCGGCATGCCGGTGCGCGAGCGCAACGTGGCCATGGTCTACCAGCAGTTCATCAACTACCCGTCGATGACGGTGGCCGACAACATCGCCTCGCCGCTCAAGCTGCGCGGCGACCAGCGCATCCCCGAGCGGGTGCGCGCGCTGGCCGCCAAGCTGCACATCGAGATGTTCCTGGACCGCCTGCCGGCCGAACTCTCCGGCGGGCAGCAGCAGCGCGTCGCCCTGGCGCGCGCACTGGCCAAGGGCGCACCGTTGATGCTGCTGGACGAGCCACTGGTCAACCTCGACTACAAGCTGCGCGAGGAGTTGCGCGAGGAGCTGACCCAGCTCTTCGCAGCAGGTGACTCCACCGTGGTCTATGCCACCACCGAGCCGGCCGAGGCGCTGCTGCTGGGCGGCTACACCGCCGTGCTGGACGCGGGCGAGCTGCTGCAGTACGGCCCCACCGCCGAGGTCTTCCATGCCCCGAAGTCCATCCGCGTGGCCCGTGCCTTCAGCGACCCACCGATGAACCTGATCGGTGGTGAAGCGGCGACGATCGGTGTTCGCATGAACGCCGGCCCCGACCTTCAGATTCCACTGCCCGCGGCGGCCTCCCGTGCGTTGACGCTCGGCGTGCGCGCCCCGGCACTGCGCGTACACGCCCGCCCTGGCGACGTGGCCCTGCCCGGCACGGTGGAGCTGGCCGAGATCTCCGGCTCGGACACCTTCGTCCACGTGGCCACGGCGGTGGGCGAACTGGTGGCGCAGCTGACCGGCGTGCACGACTTCGCGCTCGGCGCCCCGATCACGCTGCACCTGAACCCGGCGCATGTCTATGTCTTCGACTCAGGCGGAGCCTTGCTGGTCGCCCCGCAGCGCAGCGGAGGGAAAGCCTGATGGCCCGCATCGACCTCGACCTCGCGCACTCCTACAAGCCGAACCCGAAGGAGGACGCCGACTACGCGCTGCTGCCGCTGAAGATGAGTTTCATCGACGGCGGCGCCTACGCGCTGCTGGGCCCGTCGGGCTGCGGCAAGACCACCATGCTCAACATCATGTCGGGCCTGCTCGCGCCATCGAAGGGCACGGTGAAGTTCGACGGCCAGGACATGACGCGCGCCACGCCGCAGCAGCGCAACATCGCCCAGGTGTTCCAGTTCCCGGTCATCTACG
>JADMKA010000020.1 GCA_018780145.1 Vitreoscilla sp.
GTGGCGGGCAAGAACTTCAACCGCCCGGTCGAGACCTACCTGGTCGCCGCCGTCGTCTACTTCATCATCTGCTTCAGCCTGTCGATGCTCGTGCGTCGCCTGCAGCAGAAGATCCAGATCATCCGCTGAGGTCACGCCAAATGATCGACATCAAGAACGTCTCCAAGTGGTACGGCGCCTTCCAGGTCCTGACCGACTGCACCACCAGCATCCAGAAGGGCGAGGTGGTGGTGGTGTGCGGCCCCTCGGGCTCGGGCAAATCGACGCTGATCAAGACAGTCAACGCGCTGGAGCCCTTCCAGAAGGGCGACATCGTGGTCGACGGTGTCTCGATCGCCGACCCCAAGACCAACCTGCCCAAGCTGCGCAGCCGCGTGGGCATGGTGTTCCAGCACTTCGAGCTGTTCCCGCACCTGAGCGTCACCGAGAACCTCACGCTGGCGCAGATCAAGGTGTTGAACCGCAACACCGACGACGCCAGGGCGCGCGGCCTGAAGATGCTCGACCGCGTCGGCCTGATGGCCCACAAGGACAAGTTCCCCGGCCAGCTCTCCGGCGGCCAGCAGCAGCGTGTGGCCATCGCCCGTGCGCTCAGCATGGATCCGATCGTGATGCTGTTCGACGAGCCCACCTCGGCGCTGGACCCGGAGATGGTCGGCGAGGTGCTGGACGTGATGGTCCAGCTGGCCCACGAGGGCATGACGATGATGTGCGTCACGCACGAGATGGGTTTCGCGCGCAAGGTCAGCCACCGCGTGATCTTCATGGACGCCGGCAAGATCATCGAGGATTGCAAGAAGGACGAGTTCTTCGGCGACCCGGACGCGCGCTCGCCGCGCGCCAAGGACTTCCTCTCGAAGATCCTCCAGCACTGAGAGCCTGAGCCCCGCCATGGCCGCCCCCCGCACCGACTGGCAGGAGCGCATCCAGCCCGACGAGGCCGCGCGCCATGCGCGTGACGCGCAGGCCATCGCCGCCATCCAGCGCGCCAAGTCGGCGCGCTACGGCAATGGCCGGGCGCTGCACCGCAAGCCCTTGCTGGCCCTGCGCGCCACCCTGAGCGTGCCGGCCGGCCTGCCCGAGCCGGCCCGCCACGGCCTGTTCGCCACACCCGGTGAACACGAGACCTGGGTGCGCCTGTCCAACGGCGGCCCCGACGTGGCAAGCGACAAAACGCCCGATATCCGCGGCTTCTCGCTGCGGGTCTGGGGGGTGGATGGCGCGTCGGCGCTGGGCGGCACCACCGACCACCAGGATTTCACGCTGATCAACCGGCCGGCTTTCGCCTTCCCGGACAGCCGGCCCTTTGCCGGTCTGGTCAGCGCAGCCGCCAAGGGGCCGGTGCACCTGTTGCCCTGGGCCCTGCGAACCTACGGGCCGCTCGGCATGTTCCCGGCCCTGGCGCGCCTGTCCAAGGATCTGGCGGCGCCGTTCCCCGGTTTTGCCGGGCAGGCCTTCTACAGCGCCGCACCGCTGGCCTGCGGCCCTTACGCGGTGCGTGTGCGCCTGCTGCCACCCGAGGGCCAGCCCGCGCCCGCCGAGCGCCCGCAGCGATGGGGCGACGACCTGCTGGCGCGCCTGAAGGCCGGCCCGCTGAGCTACTGCCTGCAGTTTCAGTTCTTTGTCGATGAAGCCCGCACGCCCATCGAAGACGCCTCGGTGGATTGGCCCGAGGCCGTGTCACCGTACGTCGACGTGGCCACGCTCCGCTTGTCCGCCCCCGGCACGGACGCGGAATCCTTGTCGGCCCAGGTCGAGCGCTCGGTGTTCGACCCCTGGCAGGCCCTGGCCGCGCACCGCCCGCTGGGCGAGGTGATGCGCGCGCGCAAGGTCGCCTACTTCATCAGCCAGAAGGAACGCGGCGCGGCATAGAGGCTGCATCGGCGCGCTCATCGATCCAGGTTTGCAGGACCGCGCCCGTCAAAGGCCGGCTGATCAGGAAGCCCTGGAGCTCGTCGCAGCCGAGTTCGCACAGCGACGCGCGCTGGGCCTCGGTCTCCACGCCTTCGGCGATCACCACCAGGCCGAGCCCGCGTGCCAGTTGAACCACCGCGCGGGCGATGGCCAGCGAGCCCGGGTCGCCCGGCAGATCCTTGACGAAGCTGCGGTCGATCTTGATCTTGTCGATCGGCAGGTCCTTCAGGTGGCCGAGCGACGAGTAGCCGGTGCCGAAATCGTCGATCGCGATGCGGATGCCCAGGCGCTTCAGGCTGCCGAGCACCTCCCGCACGGTGGCCACGTCGTCCATCAGCATGCGCTCGGTCAGCTCGACCTCCAGCAGGTGGCCCGGCACGCCCTCCTCGGCAAGCAACGCGGCCACACTGTCGACGAAATCCGGCGCGTGGAACGCCATGTTGGACAGGTTCACCGCCACCGGCACCAACGGCTGCCCCGGGCTCGGTGACTGCCAGTCGCGCGCCGCTCGCAGGGACTGCCGCAGCGTCCACTCGCCGATGCGATGCACCAGCCGCCGCTGTTCGGCCACCGGGATGAACTCGTCCGGGGTCAGCAGGCCGCGCTCCGGGTGGTTCCAGCGGATCAGGGCCTCGGCGCCGACGAATCGGCCGTCGTCGGCGCGCACCTGGGGTTGGTACATCAGTTCCAGCTCGCCACGCTCCAGCGCCTGCGACAACTGGCTTTCGAGCACCAGGGCCTCGTAGGCCAGGCTGGCCATGGCGGGCTCGAAGAACTGGACGTTGGCGCGGCCACGCGACTTGGCCACGTACATCGCGGTGTCCGCATGCTTGATGAGGGTTGCCGGCGTGTCCCCGTCGACCGGGAACAGCGCGATGCCGATCGACGGCGTCACCGAGATCGACTGGCCTTCGATCTCCACCGGTTGCTCGATGGCGCGCAGCAGCTTGTGGGCCACCTCCTGCGCGTGCGAGAGCTGGTTGGCGGCGGGCAGCAGCACCATGAACTCGTCGCCGCCGAAGCGGGCCACCAGATCGCTGGCGCGCAGACACTCGGTGATGCGGCGGGCCACGGTCTGCAGCAGCGTGTCGCCCACCAGATGGCCGAGCGAATCGTTGACCCGCTTGAAGTGGTCGAGGTCGATGAACAGCAGCGCGAGGTGGTCACCGCTGTCGCGCGCGCCGGCCATCAGCGGATCCAGCCGATCCATGAAGGCGCCGCGGTTGGGCAGGCCGGTCAGGGCATCGTGGTGCGCCAGGTGGTGGATGCGGGCCTGCGCGGCGAGGCGGTCGCGCATGTCGCGCACGATGGTCATGCGGATGCGCTCGTCGCCCCGCACCATGGTGCGCACGATGAACTCCACCGGGATCGAGCTGCCGTCCTTGGCCAGGATGGCGAGCTCGTAGGTGGTCTCCTGCCCCGAGCTCATCACGGAAATGACCCGGGCCACGTGCTCCGGGGGGATGAAGCTCAGCACGTGCCGGCCCAGCATCTCGGGCAGGGTGTAGCCGGTCAGCGCCAGGATGGGCGGGTTCGCGTCGGTGACCAGGCCATCCTTGTGGAAGACGATGCCCTCGGCGTTGGCCTGCATGAACTTGGCGAGCCGCTCCTCGGATTCGCGCACCGCCGCCTCGGCCAGGCGGTGCCTGGTGATGTCGGAGATCAGCACGAAGCAGGCCTGCGGCATGCCGTCCGGGCCCAGATGCGGCAACAGGTGCACCTCGAGCCAGCGCCGCTGGCCGCCAGACGCCACCACCTGCCGCTCGTAAACCACCGCCTCGCGCTGCTCCAGCACATGGTCCACCTGCGGGGCGATCTCGCTGGCCGCCTCCTCGCCGATCACCTCGGCGAAGGTGCGGCCGACGATGGTGCGTTCGTCGCAGCCGAAGGTGCGCGCGTACTGCTTGTTCGCGAACATGCAACGCCGCGTCGTCGCGTCGTAGCAGGCGATCAGGGCCGGCACGTTGTCGGCCAGCAGCCTGAACTGGTCGGCGCTGAAGCCGTCGGCGGCGGGGGCGGGGGCGAGCGGGTCGGACATCCTGGCGTCGTGTTGTCGTCCGGTCAAATCATCATAGCCCGCGCCCAGGGGCCTGTGGCACCGGGCCCGCGTCGCCGGCGGGCCCGAGGTGTATCAAGGCGCGCGCTGCCGATCCGCCAGCTGGCGGGCCAGGCCGATGGCGCCGCCGCGCATCACGCCCTCGTGGTTCCAGCGGAACACCGGCGCCATCAGCGGCGCGGCGATGCGCATCCAGGCGGTGTTCAGGTGCAGGCGCCAGGTATAGCGGACACAGGTGCCGGCGCCGTCCGGGCTCAATTCCCACAGGCCCTCGCCGGCCAGGTGGCCGCTGGAGAGCCCGCGCAGGCGGTGCGGCCGGTCGGCCTCGACGCACTCCACGTCCAGGGTGAAGCCGTAGGGCAGGCGGGTGGCCCAGTCGATGCGGCGCAGCGCGCCGACGCCGTCGGGCTCGCGGCCACGACGCAGCAGGCGCACGCGGCGCACGAAGGGCCACCAGCGCGGCCACTGGTCGACCTCGGTCAAGACCTGCCAGACCGCCTCGGGCGGGGCCGCCAGGTGCCACTCGCTGACGTATTCGAAGGCCTGCCGCACCGGCGCGGTGGCGGGCGCGGCGGCAGTCTGCAGCGGAATCATGGCCGCGCGCGTGCCGCGGCTTCGGTGTCCAGCATGCCCCAGAAGCGCGACAGCCGGCCGTCTCGGGCCTGCCAGACGTGGATCCACGGCGTCTCGAACACGCCACCAGCGGGCAGGGCCTGGGTGCGCTCCCAGCCCAGCACGGTGACATGGTCCGGGCCGGCGAGGAATTCGCGCGGCTCGAAGGCCTGGATGCCGTCGGCCTGGGCCACGGCCTGGAACCACTCGCCGACCTGGGAATGCCCCTGCACACTGCCGGTGTAGGGTGCCTGGCGATCGCCGACGAAGGCCCAGCGCACATCGGGTGTCAGCAGGGCCAGCAGGGCCGGGACATCGCCTCGCCCGAAGGCGGCGTAAGCGTCCTGGACGAGTTGCAGGGGGGTGGTGCTCATGGGGGGTCTCCTCGGGTTTCGGCGTTGCCGCAGGGCCTGTTAACGCCATGGGAGGGTTCACGCTTGTGCCTGGCAGGCCACAGGGCGAGGCGTGGCCGAGGCCGTGTGCCTGCGGCACACCACGAGGCCGCAACGACGCCCTGTGGCCTGCCAGGCACGAGCCCGCAGGGTGATCCCAGGAAACCAACGCCCTCGGCGTTGCAAATGCTCGCCGGGGGATGAACCCCGGCTGTGCTTTGCGCCTTGATGGCGCCGGTTTCCTGGGTCACGTGAGCCCTCCCATGGCGTTAACAGGCCCTATCTGCTTTACGCCGCCCGGCGGGTGCCGGATGCAAGGCCCCACTGCCACAATTGCCAGATGCCCCAGACCCTCACGATCTCCCGCCCCGACGACTGGCACCTGCACCTGCGCGACGGCGCCGCCCTGGCGGCCGTGCTCCCGCACACCGCGCGCCAGTTCGGCCGGGCCATCGTCATGCCCAACCTGCGGCCGCCGGTCACCACCGCCGCGCAGGCCCTGGCGTACCGTGAGCGCATCCTGGCGGCACTGCCGGCCGGGCTGGATTTCCAGCCGCTGATGACGCTGTACCTGACCGACAACACCCCGCCGGACGAGATCCGCCGGGCGAAGGACGCGGGCATCGTGGCGCTCAAGCTATACCCGGCGGGGGCCACCACCAACAGCGATGCCGGCGTCACGGACATCCGCAAGACCCGCGCCACGCTGGAGGCCATGCAGCGCGAGGGCCTGCTGCTGCTGGTGCACGGCGAGGTCACCGACCCCGGCGTCGATGTCTTCGACCGCGAGGCGGTTTTCATCGAGCAGGTGATGCAGCCGCTGAGGCGTGACCTGCCCGAGCTGAAGGTGGTGTTCGAGCACATCACCACGAAGGAGGCGGCGCAGTACGTGGCCGAGGCCGGCCCGCACACGGCAGCCACCATCACCGCCCACCACCTGCTCTACAACCGCAACGCGATCTTCCAGGGCGGCCTGCGCCCCCACTACTACTGCCTGCCGGTGCTCAAGCGTGAGGTCCACCGCCAGGCCCTGGTGGCCGCCGTGGCCTCGGGCAGTGACCGTTTCTTCCTCGGCACCGACTCTGCGCCTCACGCCTCGGTGATGAAGGAGGCCTCGGTCTGCGGCGCCGGCTGCTTCACGGCGCTGACGGCGCTGGAGCTCTATGCCGAGGCTTTCGAGGCCGCCGGCGCGCTGCACCGGCTGGAGGCCTTCGCCAGCCACCACGGCCCGGCGTTCTACGGCCTGCCGCGCAACACCGGCACGGTGACACTGCAGCGCGAGCCCTGGACGGTTCCCGAGGTGCTGCCGTTCGGGGACGCCCAGCTGAAACCCTTGCGCGGCGGGGAAACCATGGGCTGGCGGATGTTGTGAGCACCGGCGCCAGCGGCCCGCTTCACTTCGCCTCGATGAGGTAGCTGGGGCCCCGCCAGCCGCCGCCGCCGTTCATGACCAGGATCTTGGATCCGTCCACCACGTCGGCCAGGTAGCCGCAGCCGTCCAGGGCCTGCGGCAGCAGCGCCTTGACCCAGCCGCCCCCAGCGCGGCCGAAGAAGATCAGGTCGCCCGCCAGGTCGCGGCCCGTCGTTTCGCAGTTCGGGTCCCGCTGGACCACGTACACGTCCCTGCGGCCATCGCGATTGAAATCGCCCACCGCGATGGATTCGCCCCAGGCAGGCAGCTTCTGCTGATAGCTCAGCGTGTCGAAGAATCGCCCGCCGCCGCTGTTCAGCCAGACCTGGAACGTATTGGTCGCGGTGATCAACAGGAGGTCGTCGCGCCCGTCGTCGTTCAGGTCGGCCAGCTTCGCATCCTTCCATTCGGTTTCGGCCGGCCTGGGCATCAGCTCCTGAAAGTCCCCCGCCTGGTTGTTGACATAGAGGTGGCCCGGCGCCTTGTTGACGCACACCAGCAGATCGTCCCAACCGTCGACGTTGATGTCCCCCTTGGCGACGCACTTGGAGCCCTTCGCGCCCGTCGCCAGGGTGGTGAGCTCCGAGAAGGACAGGCCGCCCTGGTTGACGAACACCCGGTTGATGTTGGGATGGCCGTCCGGCCGCGTGGTAGACAGGTTCGTCAGGTAGATGTCCGGGTACCCGTCGTGGTTCATGTCGAAAAACACCGGGATCCGGCCGCGCCCGTAGGGATCCTGGATGCCCATCTCCTGGGCCCGGTCGACATGCTGGCCGGAGGGCTGCTGGACCCACATCTCGTTGAGCCCGATGCCAAACCCGCCCTCGCCGCCGATCGCGCAGTAGATGTCGGGCAGGCCATCGGCATTGATGTCGGCGACATCGCAGCCGTGTCGATCGGAGTGCGTCAGGACCTGTGCCGAGGGGCGGTAGCCGCCTGGCGTCCAGTACCAGATCCTGTCGTTCGCATCATGGCCCTCGATCAGCAGGTCCTCGTGGCCGTCCCGGTCGTAGTCGGCGACCGCGGAGCCCCACACCTTGGAAACCTCGATCAAGGTCATCGTGTACGGCGGCTGGGCACCCGGGACCGTGGCGCCCAGCAGCATCAAGCCGGCCAGACAGGCAACGCGTTTCATCCGAATCCTCCCGGTGGGCCAGGCGCGTCGTGCAGCATGACCGGCTCAACCAAACCGCTCGATCTGCAGGAACGTCGTGTCGGTGGCCTGGATGTAGTCGTTGGCCATGCCCTTGTTGCGGCCGATGGCGTAGATCATCTCGCCGGCTTTCAGGACCTCCGAGGCCGTGTGAACCACCTGCCAGGCATCCGCGGATTCACCGCGGGTCTCCACGGCGTTCATCGCCAGCACGCGCAGTTCGCCAGGTGGCACGAACACCCCGCCGGCGATGGACGGGTTGTAGATGGTCACGCGGATCCGGTCCGCGGCGACGACACGGCCACGGACGATCAGCGCATCCGCCGCCTCGGCGCCGATGACGCCGTCGGCCACGCTGGTGTGCGCCGCCATCACCATGTCGCCGATGGCGACAATGCCCGGTGGCTCGACGGTGAGTTCCGTTGCGACGATGCCCCCCAAGGGGACGGAACCTGGAGCCCAGCCGCCTTGGAACCTGGCCATGCGTGGTGCGTCGGAGCCCGGAATGTCGGCCGATGCCAGGCGGTCGTCCTTCAACGTCGGTTGGGGCGGCGCGCCCACATGCTTGCGGCGGATGCCGTAGAGCCGCAGATCGATGTCGGTGCCGTTCTGCGCCACCCAGTCGAGCCCGAGGACGGCCCGGTACAGGCCGCCCACGTTGATGCGCACCATGCCATTGGGCTGCAGGCTGCAGTCGGCACTTTCCTGGAACACGACCTTGGTGAACGGAACCAGCGTGACCAGATCAGCCTTGGGGAGATGGAAATCCTCCAAGAGGCCGAATCGCGCCCTCCTGATCGCGAAGGGAGTGGCCGCAATGGCCGGCCAACCGACCGCTGGCACGAGCAACCCTGCCGCCGCGCAGCGCAGTGCCATGCGGCGCCGCTCGCTGCCCATGGAATCGCCACGCCAGAGGTTCATCGTCAATCTCCCGAAGGGTGGGTCGCGGGACCGGCCGATGACGTTCGGGCGTGCCCTGGCCTAACGAGAATGAGTATAGCGCTCTGTTACAAAAGTAGCAGCTTGTTTCTGCGCGTGCCGATCTGGCAGGCGGCGTGCGACCCAGGGCAGCCGCTGCTGTCGTGCCGATCCGCCGCGAATGCGCCGACAATGCCCCATGAGCACCTCACACGCCCCCTCGCGCGAGACCCGCATCGCGCTGCTGATCGACGCCGACAACTCGCCGGCCGCCAAGATCGATCTGATCCTCGCCGAGCTGGCCAAGCTGGGGGTGGCGAACATCCGGCGCGCCTACGGCAACTGGAAGAAGAACGAGCTGAAGGGCTGGGAGAAGGTGTTGCACGAGTGCGCCATCCGGCCGATCCAGCAGTTCGACGTGAGCAAGGGCAAGAACGCCACCGACATGCTGATCGCCATCGACGCGATGGACCTGCTCTACACCGACCGGCCGGATGCCTTCGGCATCGTCTCGTCCGACGCCGACTTCACGCCGCTGGTGATGCACCTGCGTGCCAAGGGGGCCACCGTCTACGGCTTCGGCGCCAAGAAGACGCCGGATCCGTTCGTGGCGGCCTGCTCGCGCTTTCTCTACCTGGAGTCGCTGGGCGAGCACGACGAGGAGCCGGAATCGGACGAGGCCGCGCCGGCCAACGGCGCGCCCGCCAAGAAGGGCCGCGCAGCGCCCAAGAAGCCGGCCAGTGCCGAGCTGCGGCGTGATGCCCGGCTGGTCAGCCTGCTGCGCAACGCCGTGGATTCGGCGGCCGGCGACGACGGCTGGTCCAACCTGAGCGCGGTGCGGGCGCAGATTGCCAACCAGGCCTCGTTCGACCCGCGCAACCACGGCTTCAAGAAATTCAGCGACCTGGTCGACGCGATCGGCCTGTTCGAGACCGAGCGCCGCGGCCAGAGCCTGTATGTGCGCGACAAGCGCCAGGCCCGCGCGGCCAAGGGCGCCTGAGGCCCCACGCGCGGCCAGCGCACGGCCGCTCCGAAGCGGCTGCGCACCCGCCCGGCGGGTGGGGCCGGTACCCCGGCACCGGGTGCCCCACTCAGGCCGGCAGGAAACCCTCGATCGACAGGTAGCGCTCGCCGGTGTCGTAGTTGAAGCCCAGCACCCGGGCGCCGGCCGGCAGATCCGGCAGCTTCTGGGCGATGGCGGCCAGCGTGGCGCCGCTGGAGATGCCCACCAGCAGGCCCTCTTCGCGGGCGCAACGTCGGGCCATCTCGCGGGCGGCCTCGGCATCGACCTGGATCACGCCATCCAGCAGCTCGGTGTCGAGGTTCTTCGGGATGAAACCGGCGCCGATGCCCTGGATCGGGTGCGGGCTGGGGGCGCCGCCGCTGATCACCGGTGAGGCGGTGGGCTCGACGGCGTAGACCTTCAGCCCGGGCCAGCGGGCCTTCAGCACCCGGGCACAGCCGGTGATGTGGCCGCCGGTGCCGACGCCGGTGATCAGGGCATCCAGCCCCTCGGGGAAATCGGCGGCGATCTCCTCGGCCGTGGTGCGCACATGCACCTCGATGTTGGCCGGGTTCTCGAACTGCTGCGGCATCCAGGAACCGGGCGTCTCGGCCAGCAACTCCTGCGCGCGGGCGATGCTGCCCTTCATGCCCTTCTCGCGCGGGGTCAGCTCGAACGTGGCGCCATAGGCCAGCATCAGGCGGCGGCGCTCCACGCTCATGCTGTCGGGCATCACCAGCACCAGCCGGTAGCCCTTCACCGCGGCCACCATCGCCAGTCCAATGCCGGTGTTGCCCGAGGTCGGCTCGATGATGGTGCCGCCGGCCTTCAGCGCGCCGCTGCGCTCGGCGTCCTCGACCATCGACAGGGCGATCCGGTCCTTGATCGAGCCACCGGGGTTGCTGCGCTCCGACTTCACCCACACCTCGTGGTCGGTGCCGAACAGGCGGTTGACGCGGATGTGCGGGGTGTTGCCGATGGTGGCGAGGACGTTCGGGGCCTTCATGTGCATCTCCAGGCAGGCGGTGGATCGGTCGCATCATGCCCGAGCATTCCGCCAACACATCTCATTGGGTGATACGCACGTTGTCGAACTCGGCGGCGATCCCTGTCTTGGTGCGCTGCGCGCTGAAGCAGTTGGCCGCCTCGTTGCGCAGGCTCAGGTTGACGAACGGGACGGCCGGGCTTGTGCCGTCGCCCGCGGTGTACGTGGCATCGACGATCTGGGTCTTGTCGCGTATGAAGCGGAACAGGTTGTTCGCCTTGCTCCATTCGATCTGCGCCGTGACCGGCGTGCCCGTGGCGACGGTGCCCAGGTCGGCAAAGGCCAAGGTGTTGCCGTTGCTGCAGTTCGCGTTGGTGCACTCGACGAGCGTGCCGTCGACCTGCAGCACGCCTGCCGGGTCGACACTGTTCGAGGCGCGGATCAGCCGGATCTGTGCGATCACGTCGCCCGTCTGGTCGTTGGGCACGGGGCCGCCCGGCCGTACATTGAAATAGGCCGCGATCAAGCGGGCTCGGGACTGGCTCGGCGACGGATTGAAGCTGCAGCCTTCATTGGTAGCGATGTCCGTGACCTTGATCGTGGCGGCAAACGCCTTGGGTGCCGCGTTGTTGCTGATGGTGGTGTTGAAGGACTCCAGCACCAGCCCGGAGTCGGCGGCGGTTCCCCCGTACAGCCAACGCCCCATGTGCAGCGTGCCGCCGCTGGTGTAGCGCCAGGCCTCGGTCTCGAACCACCTGCTGCGCTCGATCTCCGCGCCGGAGAAGTCGTCATAGAGCGGTGGCTTGGCCGCCAGAGCGGCCAACGGCAGGCTGGCGGCGATGAGCCCGGTGAGCAAGGCAATACGTGTCATGCGTGACCTCCATCCGTGGGTTGCGGGAGTGCGCGCAGCGGTGCGCCACGCCTTGTCGCACGAATCGCGGGGCAATGACATCCACCGAACAGGGGACGCGGCGATCGCATGGGACAATCCACAGCGTGAAGCAGGCCAGACCGCCGCTGGTGCAAGCATCGAAAGGTGGCACTGGAGGAAGGTCCGGACTGCACAGGGCAGCGTAGCGGGTAACGCCCGTCCACCGCGAGGTGCGGATCAGAGCCACAGAGACGAGCCGGTTCAGTCCGGAGTGAAACGCGGCAATCTCTACGCGCAGCAACACCAAATAGGCCGGCATTGAAGCGGCTCGCTGAGCCGGCGGGTAGGTGGCATCGAGCCAGGCGGGCAACCGCCCGGCCCAGAGGAATGGCGGTCACGGCGCAAGGCCCGCAAGGGCGGCGCGCCGCACAGAATCCGGCCTATCGGCTTGCTTCACACTTAATTCGAACCGACGACCCCGAACGCATGAACCCCGAAGCCTCCAAAGCCTGGCGCGGCCCGCGTTGGGGCCTTGCCGCGTTGCTGGCATGCCTGGGCATGCTGGGCCCGTTCTCGATCGACACCTACCTGCCGGCCTTCACCGGCATCGCGGCGTCGCTGGGCGCCACGCCGGTCGAGATGCAGCAGACCCTGTCGGCCTATCTGCTGGGCTTCGCGGTGATGAACCTGTTCCACGGCGCCCTGGCCGACAGCTTCGGCCGCCGGCCCGTGGTGCTGGTGGGCGTGGCGGTGTTCACGCTGGCCTCGGTGGGCTGCGCGCTGAGCCAGTCGATCGGCGCGCTGGTGGCCTTCCGGGCACTGCAGGGCATGTCGGCTGGCGCCGGCATGGTGGTGTCGCGGGCGGTGATCCGCGACCTGTTCCCGCCCTCCGAGGCGCAGCGGGTGATGTCGCAGGTGACGATTTATTTCGGCGTCGCGCCGGCCATCGCGCCCATCGTCGGCGGCTTTCTGTTCGTGCACGCCGACTGGCACTCGATCTTCTGGTTCCTGGCCGGCGTGGGCTTGTTGCTGTGGTTGACCATGTGGTGGCAACTGCCCGAGACCTTGCACCCCAGTCAGGTACAGCCCTTCAGTGCCGGCCACCTGATGAGCGGCTACTGGCAGATGGCCTCCAGCGCGCGCTTCATTGCCCTGGCCTTTGCCTCGGGCGTGCCCTTCAACGGCATGTTCCTCTACGTGCTGTCGGCACCGGTGTTCCTGGGCGACCTCCTGCACCTGGGCCCGACCCAGTTCTACTGGTTCTTCCTGTCCACCATCGGCGGGATCATGGCCGGCGCCTGGTGGTCCGGCCGTCTGGCCGGAAAGATCCGGCCCCAGCGCCAGATCCGCCGGGGCTTCCAGATCATGACGGTGGTGTCGCTGCTCAACGTGGCCATGAACCTGTTGTTCCCGCCGCACCCGGCCTGGGCGATCCCGCTGATCGCACTGTTCGCCTTCGGCTGGGCGCTGATGGTGCCTGTGGTCACGCTGCTGGTGCTGGACCAGGTGCCCGACAGGCGCGGCATGGCGTCGTCGCTGCAGGCCTGCATCGGCAGCGCGGCCAATGCGCTGGTGGCCGGGGCCATCGCCCCGCTGGTGATGCATTCCGCCACGGCGCTGGCCATCGCCTCGCTGCTGATGATGGGCATCGGGGTGGTGGCTTGGTGGTGGGTCCGCCCGCGCCTGTCCCTCTGACCGGTTCAAGGACGGGCGGCAGCGGCCGATATCCAGGCGACGACCCGGTACGAGAGCCGGGCTCGCGTGGAGATGCCATGTCGAACCGATCTGTCCTGTTTTCCCGCCCGCTGCTGCTGGGCTGCGCGGCGGCCTGTCTGCTGGGCCCGCTGGCACACGCCAGCGACAAGCACGGCGCCGAAGCCAAGGCGGCGGCGCCCGCCGCCAAGGCCGCACCGCCCGACAGCGCGATGGACCAATTGCGCCAGAAGCTGGCCGAGCGGCTGGGCGCCCAGCGGACCGCCGATGCGAACACCCCCAACGTGATGCGCGTGGCCAACCGCGGCGAGGCCCCGGTGGCCGCTGCCGTGGCCGGCCATGCCGCGCCGGGCGCCGTGGCTGCGCACTCTCGGGTGGCGGCCGCCCGGGCTGCCGCGCCGCGGCCCGAGGCCCATGGCCATGAGGGCCACTGGGATTACGAGGGCGAGAACGGCCCCGAATCCTGGGGCAAGATGAAGGCCGAGTTCAACAAGTGCTCGACCGGCCAGCGCCAGAGCCCGATCGACATCCGCGGCGGCATCGCCGTGCAGCTCGAACCGATCCAGTTCGACTACCGTGCCACCGGCTTCTCGGTGATCGACAACGGCCACACGGTGCAGGTGAACCTGCCTTCGGGCAACGCCATCACGGTGCTGGGCCGCCGCTACGAGCTGCTGCAGTTCCACTTCCACCGGCCGTCCGAGGAGCGCATCAATGGCCGCCAGTTCGACATGGTGGCCCACCTGGTGCACAAGGACGCCGAGAACCGCCTGGCCGTGGTGGCCGTGCTGCTGGACCGCGGCAGTGCGCAGCCGCTGGTGCAGGCCGTCTGGAACTCGCTGCCGCTGGAGAAGGGCGAGGCCCAGGCCTCGCCGGTGCCGATCGACCTGAACCACCTGTTGCCCGAAGACCGGCGCTACTACACCTACATGGGCTCACTGACCACGCCGCCCTGCAGCGAGGGGGTCCTGTGGATGGTGATGAAGCAGCCGGTCCAGCTTTCGGCCGACCAGATCAACATCTTCGCCCGGCTCTACCCGATGAACGCGCGGCCGGTGCAGAACGCCTCCGGCCGGCTGATCAAGGAGTCGAACTGAGGGCGCGAGCGCGTCACTCGATCTTCACCGAGCGCGCTGCGGCACCCTCGCGCTTGGGCAGCGTCAGTTTGAGCACGCCTTCCTCCAGCTTGGCGATCACCTTCTGGGAGTCGATCTCGTGCGCCAACGAGAAGCCGCGCGAGGCGCTGCCGACGTAGGTTTCCTTCAGCAGCACGCGGCCACCAGCCTTCTCCTCGCGCTCCTTCCTGACCTCGGCGACGATGGAGACGAAGTTGCCGTCGATGGTGACGCGGATGTCTTCCTTTCGTGCCCCCGGGATCTCGGCCCGGACCTGGTAGTCCTTGTCGTGCTCCGTGACATCGAGGCGGATCTCGGCCGGCGTGGCATCGCCCGCCATCGGGCGAGCCCAGCGCCGGAACAGCTCGGGGAACATTTCGTCGAAACGTTCCATGCGGGTCAATGCGTTCATCGCTTGCTCCTTTCAGGGATCGGGTGTTGTCGACGCCGGCCCCGGGCATTCACGTGGGCCGGTCAGGAGCCAGTCTAGAAACCGAGGCGCAACAGGCGTTGATCTGTCTCAACGTCCGTGGCATGCGGGCCTCGCGCAGCCGGCTTGGGCCATGCGCGCATACTGGAACTCCCGTGTCCGGAGGTTCCGTGCCTTTCGACGCTCCTTCGTTGCCGCCCTTCGATCCCTGGCGGTCGGCAGCCGTGGCCGCTGACGTGGCACTGGCCACGCGCGCCAGCGCCAGCCAGCTGGCGGATCGGCAGGCCAACCGATTGGCCGCGCTGCTGCGTGCGGCCTGCGAGCAGGTGCCGCTGTACCAACGCCTCTACAAACCCCTGCTGGCCGGAGGACGCGACCCTGCGAGCCTGCCGCTGGACACCTTGCCCGTCCTGCACAAGGCCGAGCTGATGCGCCACTTCGGCAACGCCGTGTCGGACCCTGCGGTGCAACTGGGCGAGCTGCAGCGCTTCGTCGCCGACCGCTCGCGCATTGCCGAACCGTACCTCGGCCGCTACGTCGTGTGGGAAAGCTCGGGCAGCAGCGGCGAGCCCTGCATCTACCTGCAGGACGCCGCCGCGATGGCGGTCTACGACGCGCTGGAGGCCGTGCGCCGGCCCTGGCAGCGCGCGCTGAACCCCTGGGCCTGGAACGAGCGCCTGGTCTTCGTGGGCGCCATTGGCGGACATTTCGCCAGCACGGTCTCGGTGGAGCGCTTGCGGCGCCTCAACCCGATGCTGGCCAGCCGCCTGTGCAGCGTGTCGTTCCTGCAGCCCATGCCCGCACTCGTGGCCGAGTTGAATGCCTTGGCCCCGGCCGTGTTGGCCACCTACCCCAGCGCAGCGGTGCTGCTGGCCGAGGAGCAGATGGCCGGCCGCTTGAAACTCGGCTTGCGCGAGATCGGCACCGGCGGTGAAACCCTGTCGGCGGCGATGCGCCGGGTGGTGGAGCAGGCCTTCTCTTGCCCGGTCAGCAACAGCTACGGCGCATCGGAGTTCCTGGCGATCGCCGCCGAATGCCACCACGGCGCCATGCACCTGAACAGCGACTGGGTGATCCTCGAACCCGTCGACGCCGAAGGCCGGCCCGTGCCACCCGGCGTAGCGGGGCACACCACGCTGCTGACCAACCTCGCCAACCACCTGCAACCGCTGATCCGCTTCGACCTGGGCGACCGGGTCTCGGTGCATGCCGAGCCCTGCGCCTGCGGCAGCGCCCTGCCGGTGATCGAGGTACAGGGCCGCAGCGACGACATCCTGCGCCTGGGGCCGGCCGGGCGACACCGGGTGCAGGTGTCGCCGCTGGCCCTGTGCACGGTGCTGGAAGACGAGGCCGGGCTGTTCGAGTTCCAGCTCGTGCAGCAGGGGCCGTGCGAGCTGTCGCTGTCCACCAACCTGGGCGGCGAGGCGGGCCGGGCACTGCTGCGGCACGGCAGCCAGGTGCTGCGGAGCTTCCTGGCCGGGCAGGGGATGGCGCCGGTGAGCATCCACTGCCACCCAGGGCAGGCGGCCCGGCCGGGGCGCAGCGGGAAGCGTCAGCGCATCGTGGGCTGGCGCTAACAGGCCCTAGACCTGGCGCACCTTGACCCGGCTGCCGTCGCCGACCGTGGCCGGCGGGTAGACGATCACCGCATCGCCCGGTGCGAGGCCTTCCTCGATCCAGGCATGCTGGCCGTTGCGGGCGCGCACGCGCACCGGGGCCAGGCGCGCACGTGGGCCGTCCACCACGAAGACGGCCATGCCGGGGGCGCGATCACCCTCGCGAGTGGGCAGCGGGAACACCGCCGCGACCGGCACCAGCATCACGTTCTCCGCACTCAGCGTGACGACGCGAACGCCGACACGGAAGCCGTCGCCCAGGGCTCGCCACCGGTCAGGCGGGCTGGCCAGGTCGATCAGCACCTTGACACGTTGTTCCTCGACGCCCAACGCCGAAACCTTGGTGAAGGCCGAGGGCTCCACCAGCCGCACCCGCCCCTCCAGGATGCCGTCGCCACCCCATCGTTCGATCAGCACGTGGCTGCCCGGCTGGGCTCGGAGCGCATCGGCGGTCAGCAACTCGGCGACCACCTCCAGGCTGCGGGTGTCGCCCAGTTCCAGCAGCGGCGTGCCGGCCGGCACCGTGGCCTCGCTGCCCTGCAGGACCCGCAGCACCCGGCCGTCGATGGGGGACGTCAACCCGATGGCGCCCGCACGCGGAACGGCGCGTGGCGCCACCGCATCCAGCGCGGCGCGCGACTGTTCGAGGTCGTGCTCGGCCATGTGGCGCTCCTGCTCCGCGGCGTCCAGCCCTCGCAGCGCGGCCTCGGCGGCCAGGCGGTCGGTTTCCAGCTTGGTCGGCGAGACATAACCCTGTGCAGCCAACTGCTCGCTGCGCCGGTGCTCGTTGCGGGCCTGCTGCAAGGCGACCTGCGCGCCCGCCACCCGTGCCACGGCACGCTGCACCTGGGCTTCGCCCGTTCCCAGGCGGGCCAGCAGTTCGCGGCGCGTGCGCTCGTCCTGCAGCGGAGAGAGCACGGGCGTCAGGCTGGCCAGCACGGCGCCGGCCTGCACGGCATCGCCCTCGCGCCAGGTGATCCGCGCCAGCCTGCCGGTCAGCGGCGACGACACCACGAAGCGTTCTCGCAGCCGAGTCCGGCCGTCTTCGTCGATCGTGGCCTCGAAATGCCCGCGCGCCACCGGGGCCACCTCGACCTCGAGCGGCCTGGGCGCGAAGGCCCAGGCCAGCAGGGCCACCCCCGCGATCAGACCCAGGGCTGCGAACGTCCAAGTCCTCTTCTGCATGTCAGTCCCTTGTCTTCAAGACGGCCACCAGGTCCAGGCGGTCGATGCGCCGGCGCACCACCAGCGCGCTGGCGGTGGCGGCCACCAGGACGCACAGCGCGGCCCAGGCGAACGTGCGGGCGCGGATGGTGACCGGGAAGTAGAACTGGTCCGACTTCAGCAGTTCGACGACACCGTGCGTGAGCCCCCAGCCCAGCAGCATGCCCAGCGGCAACGCCATCGCGATCACCAGCGCCATCTCCCCCAGCAGCAGGCCCGACACCTCGGCCCGGGTGAAACCCAGCACGCGCAGGCTCGCCAGCTCCCAGGCCCGCTCGGCCAGCGCGATGCGGGCGTTGTTGTAGACCACGCCGATGGCGATGATGCTGGCGAAGATCGTCAGGGTGGTGCTCATGATGCGCACGTTGCGTGCGCTGATGGCTTCCATGTTCCGCAGCATCGTGGACTTGCTCCATGCGCCGGCGGCGCGCGGCAGGCCCTTGGTGGCGTTCAGCACCGCCGCTTCGCCGCCCCGCTCGACCGCGAGCACGACACCGGTCGTCAGATCGCCGTCGCCCATCAGGCGGTTCAACGCACCGCGTTCCATGTAGGCGTTGAGCCCCATCATCTCGCGGACCGTGGCCGACAGCGGCAGTGACAGTGTTCGCGGCCGGCCCTCGAGCAGCTCCACCTGGACGATGTCGCCCGGCTTCAGGCCGAGCTTGTCGGCAAGCCGGTCGGTGAGCACCAGGCCACGCCCGTCGAGCAGGGTTTCGCGCTGGTCCACGTCGATCACCCGATACAGTTCGGCGCCCGCCGCATAGCCGCGGATCGAGCTGCGTTCGCGCCGGTGCCCGTGGCTGAAGACCACCGGCACGAAGCGGGTCGACTCGGTCTGCACCACGCCGGGCAGCCGGGCGAGTTCGTGACGGACCGAGTCGTCGACGGCGTCGGTGGTCCACACGGTGACATCGCCGCGCAGGCTGAGGTTGAACTGGGTATCGACGACCACCTCGATCGCATCACGCACGAAATTGCCGAGGATCACGATGGCCACGGCCGCCGCCACGCCGCCGACGCTCATCGCGCTGCGCAGCGGCCTGCGTTCGAGGTTGCGCAGCACCATGCGAAGGGCAGGTGCCAGGCGCCGCACCCCGAGGCGCTCCAGCAGCGTGCGGCGGTAGCGGCCGGGCGACGGCGGGCGCATCGCCTCGGCGGGCGGCAGCCGTGCCGTGGCGACGATGGCGTTCAGGGTGCCGAGTACCGCGGTGGCGCCGGTGACCAACGCGCAGAACACCAGCAGCGAGGGTGCCAGCCTGTGCTCGAAGCTCGGGAAGCGGAAGAACTCGGCGTACAGGCTGGTGAACAGCTCGCCCAGCCGGCCGCCGACCAATGCCCCCAGCGCGAACCCGAGCGTCACGATCATAAGCACCAGCTTCAGGTAGTGCGAGACGATGGTTCGATTCGGGTAGCCCAGGGCCTTCAACGCGGCGATCTGCTCGCGCTGCGTGGCCACCAGCCGCGACACCACCACGTTCAGCAGGAAGGCCGCGACGCCCAGGAAGATCGCCGGCAGCACCGTGCCCAGCACGCGTTGCTCCTTGATCTCGTTGTCCAGCATGGCGTGAGAGGTTTGTTCGGTGCGCCCGTGGGCCTCGCGCCCGCCGTACGGTGCGAGCCGGCGCGACAGGCCGGCGACCGCCGCCGGCTCCGAGGCGCCTGGCGCCAGCTTGACCGCCACGCGATTGAAGGCGCCTTGCATGTCGTAGGCGGCGGCCAGGGTGTCGCGGTCGATCCAGAAGACGCCAAAGCCCCGCAAGTCCGGCATGCCCCACAGGCCGGCAAAGATGAACTCGGGCGACACCGCGGTGCCCACCAGCACCAGCGTGCGCTGCCGGCCGTTGACCACCGCGCCCAGGCGGGCCCCTGGCTTCAGGCCGTGCGCCTGGGCGAACCCCTCGGACACCAGCGCCTCGATGGCGCCGTCGCCGGACAGCCCGCCGTCGGCGCGGAGCGCACGGCCGGCGGTCACGGTGACGCGGTTCATGCGCTGCGGCACGCGCCGGTCGACGCCGATCAGCTGCCCGACGATCGGATCGGCCAGGCCGGGTATCTCGACCCGCACGAACTGCTCCAGCGTGGTCTGCACGTCGGCGACGCCTTCCACCGTACGCAGTTCGTCGGCCAGGGACAGCGGCGCGCGCGTGACGCTGGCGAACACGTCGGCGAATCGCCCACCGGCATAGAAGCGGTCGCGGGCGAGCGCCAGTGAATCCACCGCCGACAGGCTGGTGACGAAACCGGCCACCCCGCTGGCGACCACCAGCGCGATGGTCAGTGCCTGGCTCCACAGGTGATGCAGGTCGCGCAGCAGCTTCCGGTCGAGTGCCTTCATGACGCGGCTACCAGGCCAGATCCGCGGGCGACACCCGGTGGTCGTTGGTCTCGATGCGCTGGATCCGCCCATCACCGAGGTAGACCACCCGATCGGCCATGCCGGCGATGGCGGCGTTGTGCGTGATGACCACCGCCGTGGTGCCGATCTCCTGGTTGATGCGTGCGATGGCCTCCAGCACCAGCTTGCCGGTCTGGCAGTCCAGCGCGCCGGTGGGCTCGTCGCACAGCAGCACCTCGGGCCGCTTCACGATGGCCCGGGCAATCGCCACGCGCTGCTGCTCGCCCCCGGATAGCTGGGCCGGGAAGTGGTCGCGCCGGGGGGTCAGGCCGACACGGTCGATGGCCTCGTCCACCGGCATCGCGTGGTCCACGATGTCGGTCACCAACGCCACGTTCTCGCGCACCGTCAGGCTGGGGATCAGGTTGTAGAACTGGAACACGAAGCCCAC
>JADMKA010000207.1 GCA_018780145.1 Vitreoscilla sp.
GGGCTCGTGCTTGTCGTCCATCTTCACGCCGGTGGGGATGCCGCGGCCGTTGTCGGTCACGCTGATCGAGTTGTCGGTGTGGATGGTCACCACGATGTCGTCGCAGTGGCCTGCCAGTGCTTCGTCGATCGAGTTGTCCACCACTTCGAACACCAGGTGGTGCAGGCCGGTGCCGTCGGACGTGTCGCCGATGTACATGCCGGGCCGCTTGCGCACGGCCTCCAGGCCTTCCAGGATCTGGATCGAGCCTTCGCCATACCCTTCACTGGCACCGACCTGGTGGGCGTCGATGGTGGGCTGGAAATTGGAGCTGTCGGCGTTGGCCGCACCGGTGTTGACGGATTCGGCGGGCTTGTTGGCTTCGGACATAGGGGACTTTTCTCAATCGCTAGAAAGGCCAAACCCGCTGGGCAGCGGGTCGGGCTTGGGGGAGAGTTGATCGCTCGGGATCAGATCCGCATCGGCATGACAACGTACTTGAAGGCGTTGTCGTCGGGGTTGGTCACCAGCGCCGAGCTGTTGCCATCGGACAGTTCGATGCGAACCATCTCCTGCGTCATGTTCTGCAGCGCGTCGATGAGATACGTGACGTTGAAGCCGATCTCGATCGTGTCGCCACCGTAGTCAATGTCGAGTTCGTCGACCGCTTCTTCCTGCTCGGCGTTGCTCGAGGCCACACGCAGCGCGCCGGGCTCGATGTTCAGGCGCACGCCCTTGAACTTCTCGCTCGTCATGATGGCGGTGCGCTGCAGCGAGGCCAGCAGCGGCACGCGGCCGAGCGTGACGATGTTCTTGTGGTTCTTCGGGATCACGCGGTTGTAGTCGGGGAACTTGCCCTCGACCAGCTTGGTCACGAACTCCATGCCGCTGAAGCCGAACTTGGCCTGGTTGCCGGCAAAGCGCATCTCGATCGGGGTCTCTTCGTCTTTGAGCAAACGCTGCAGTTCGAGCACTGTCTTGCGCGGCAGGATGACTTCTTGTTTCGGGATCTCCACATCGAGCGTGGCCTGCGCCAGCGCCAGGCGGTGGCCGTCGGTTGCGACCAGCGTGAGGCTCTTGCCTTCGGCGACGAACAAGATGCCGTTCAGGTAGTAGCGGATGTCGTGCACCGCCATCGCGAAGTGCACCTGGTCGATCAGCATCTTCAGGGTCTTCTGCGGCACGCTGAACACCGGCCCGAAGTCAACGGCCTCGTTGACCAGCGGGAAGTCCTCCGAGGGCAGCGTCTGCAGCGTGAAGCGGCTCTTGCCACCCTGCAGCGTGAGCTTGGAGGCATTGGCCGTCAGCGTGACGACCTGGTCCGCCGGCAGCGTGCGCAGGATGTCGATCATCTTGCGCGCACCGACTGTGGTGCTGAAGCTGCCCGCATCACCGCCCAGCTCGGCGCTGGTGCGGACCTGGATCTCCAGGTCGCTGGTGGTGAACTCGATCTGCCCACCGGTCTTGCGCAGCAGCACGTTGGCCAGGATGGGCAGGGTATGCCGCCGCTCCACGATGCCGGCCACGGCCTGCAGCGCACCCAGCAACTTTTCTTGTGGGGCTTTCAGAACAATCATGTCTTCCTCTTTGAACTTAGTCGTTCTAGTAGGCAAGGCCGCCCACTGTGGAAAAGCGCATTTTCGCTTGTTTTATCAATGACTTGCCGGGCGGGTAACCCTGTGTGGGGAACCCTTGTTCGTGCAGGGACGGACAGACAACAACTTTCGGGGCGGGTGCCGGCCTGTGGACAAGCCCGGGGTTGTTCAAGAGTTGTCCCCATCGTTGCGCGTTGACAGCTGGGCCAGGGCGTGCATGGTGCGGATCAGCCCTTGAGCGTCTGTTCCAGCACGTGCAACTGCTGGTTCAGTTCGGTGTTCTTGTGGCGCTCACCGCCGATCTTGCGCACAGCGTGCAACACGGTGGTGTGGTCGCGGCCACCGAACAGCTCGCCGATCTCGGGCAGGCTCTTCTGGGTCATCTCCTTGGCCAGGTACATGGCGATCTGCCGCGGCCGGGCGATGCTGGCCGGCCGCTTCTTGGAGTACATGTCGGCGACCTTGATCTTGTAGAAGTCGGCCACGGTCTTCTGGATGTTTTCCACCCCGACCTGGCGGTTCTGGATCGACAGCAGGTCCTTCAGCGCCTCGCGGGCCAGGCTGATGCTGATCTCCTTGTGCGAGAACTTGGCATAGGCCAGCACCTTGCGCAGCGCGCCTTCGAGCTCGCGCACGTTGGCCCGCACGTTCTTGGCGACGAAGAAGGCCACGTCCTCCGGCATGGGGGTGTTCTCGGCCCGCGCCTTGGCCAGCAGGATGGCCACCCGCATCTCCAGCTCGGGGGGCTCGATGGCCACGGTGAGCCCGGCATCGAAGCGCGAGGTGAGCCGCTCGTCGATGTCCACCAGCCCCTTGGGGTAGGTGTCGCTGGTCATGATGATGTGGGCGCGTTTGGCCAGCAGGGCCTCGAAGGCGTTGAAGAACTCCTCCTGGGTGCGCTCCTTGCCGGCGAAGAACTGCACGTCGTCGATCAGCAGCAGGTCCAGGTTGTGGTACTTGGCCTTCAGCTCGTCGAAGGTCTTGCGCTGGTAGTTCTTGACGACATCCGAGATGAACTGCTCGGCGTGCAGGTACAGCACCCGCGCGTTCGGGTTGTCGGCCAGCAGCGCATTGCCCACCGCGTGCACCAGGTGGGTCTTGCCCAGGCCGACGCCGCCGTAGATGAACAGTGGGTTGTACATGGCCCCGGGAGCGCCGGCCACATGCAACGCCGCGGTGCGGGCCATCTGGTTGGCGCGGCCGGCCACCAGGTTGTCGAAGGTCAGCGCGCTGTTCAGACGGTGGCGGTTGGCGGCGGGCGGCAGATGGGCCACCGTGGCGCGCGGCGCGGGCGGCGAGAAACCGGGCTCCGCCGGGTGCCCGTTGACCGGGATGTGGCCGTTGGCGGCCACCTGTGCAGGACGATCGGCCACCTCGGCCAGGATCTGCCCTGCCGACACCGGCTGGCCCGCCGAGGCCCGGCCGGTGCCCGGCCGGGTGATGAAGCCGCTGGTCACCGGCGCGGTGTCGCGCGGGGCCAGGCTGAGCTCCAGGCGAACCGGCTTGCCGGCGAGTTCGCTCAGCACGCTCTCGATGCGCGCACCGTACTGCGAGCGGATCCAGTCGAGCTTGAACCGGTTCGGCACACGCAGCGAAGCCACCGCCCCGGCCTCGCCTTCATCGGTGATGTCGGCGGGTGGCAGCGGGCGGATCCAGGTGGTGAATTGCTGTTCGGGCAGTTCGATCGCGAGACGTTCGCAACCCCGCTGCCAGAGATCAAGGCTCATTGTGGACAAGTTCTTTTCGAGCGGCCGGATTCTAAGCGTGGATCGGCCGGCGAAGGGGCTGGTTATCCACAGTTTTTTGCGGGCGGTCAATCCCCCCGCCAAGCCGCAGCGCGCGGTGCAAGTGTTTGACCGGGAATGCGTTTTTTGCTCTAATAGTGGGTTTCCCGAATCGGGCCTCAGGGCCAAGACGCGCCTGCTGCAGAGGTCTTTGCAAAGAGTTTTCGCAAAGACACCAGGCAGCGCCAGGCGTGCCGGGGCCTTCAGTCACCAACCAAAGTCCAACACCATGAAGCGCACTTACCAGCCTTCCAAGATCCGCCGCGCCCGTACGCATGGCTTTCTCGTCCGTATGAAGACCCGCGGCGGCCGCGCTGTGATCAACGCCCGCCGCGCCAAGGGCCGCAAGAAGCTCTCGCAGGTCTAAGCGCCACGCCATGATCGGCCGCATCGTGCGTCCGGCCGATTTCGAGCGGGTGCTGGCGACCTCACCGCGCTCGCGAAGTGCTCACTTCGCTGTTCACCATGTGGCCGGCATGCCTTCGCGCGCCCGCGCGGCGTTGGCAACTGTTCCCGCCGAGTCGGTTGTCCCGGCGTTATCACCAGAATTATCCACAGGCCTGCACCAACACGGGGCCCACCCTGTGGATGAGTCAAAGCCGGCGGCCATTCCTGGCCACTGGCTGGGGCTGGTGGTGCCCAAGCGGCATGCCAAGCGTGCGGTCACTCGCAACCTGATCAAGCGGCAGATCCGCGCGGCCATGGCCAGCCATGCCGCTGCCCTGCCGGGCGGCTTGTGGGTCGTGCGCCTGAAGCAGCCTTTCGACCGCAAGCAGTTCGTCAGCCCGGCCTCTGACCAGTTGCAGCAGGCTGCCCATGCCGAGGTGGCCACCTTGTTCGCCCGCGCCGTGGTGGCATCGGCGATTCCTGGGCGGCCGGCATGAGCTGGCGCAGCGCGGTTCTGCACACCCCACGCCGGCTGCTGATCGGTCTGCTGCGGGCCTATCGCCTGCTGCTGAGCCCGTGGATCGGCAACCAGTGCCGCTTTGTCCCGAGTTGCTCGGTCTATGGCATCGAGGCACTCGAGCGCCACGGGGCGCTGGTCGGCAGCGGCCTCACGGTGGCCCGGCTGGCCCGCTGCCACCCCTGGTGCGAGGGCGGGCTGGATCCCGTGCCCCATGCCCGGCCCCGACTCTTCACTTTCCTGCTGTCCCCTGTCCGGCCTGCGCCGGCCACCGACGGCCCCGATTCCCCCGAGTTTCCTTCCAGGCCTTTGCCATGACCGATATGCGCCGCACCCTGCTGTGGGTGGTGTTCACGATGTCGCTCGTCCTCTTGTGGGACGCGTGGAACAAGCACAACGGGGAGCCCACGCTGTTCGGTGCCCCGATCGCGGTGCCGGCGGTGGCCGCCTCGGCTGCCGGCTCGGCACCAGGGGGAGTGCCGGCGGCCGCAGGCATCGCCACTGCGCAGGGCGCCAACGCGGTGCCGCCCACGGCGGCCGCGGCGAGCGAGAAGTTCGTGGTCTCCACCGACGTGGTGAAGGCCACGCTCGACACCCTGGGCGGCAGCGTCACACGCCTGGAACTCAGCACCTTCAAGGATGCCGAGAACCCGGATCAACCGGTGGTGCTGTTCGACCAGTCCGCCGCGCGCCGCTACATGGCGCAGACCGGTTTCATCAACGCTGCGCCGGGTGGCGCCCTGCTCCCGCGCCACCTGAGCGTCTACACCGCCGTTCCGGGTGAGCGCAGCCTGGCGGCCGGCGCGTCCGAGCTGAAGGTGCGCTTCGAATCGCCCGAGATCGGGGGCGCCAAGCTGGTCAAGACCTACACCTTCAAGCGGGGTGAATACACCATCGGCGTGCAGCACGAACTGACCAACGTCGGGAGCACGCCGCTGCAGCCACAGCTCTACCTGCAACTGCTGCGCGACGGCTCGGCGCCCTCCGGCGAGTCGTCGTTCTACTTCACCTTCACCGGCCCGGCGGTCTACACCGACGCCAAGAAGTTCGAGAAGGTCGAGTTCAAGGACATCGATAAGCGCGACCCGAAAGACCCGCCCAAGCACGCCACCCAGGCCAATGACGGCTGGGTCGCGATCGTGCAGCACTATTTCACCAGCGCCTGGCTGGTGCCGGCGGGAGCACCGCGCGAGTTCGTCACCTCCAAGGTCGGTGGCGACTACACCGTGGCCATGGTGCAGCCTCTGGGCGAGCTGGCGCCCGGCGCGACGCTGAAGCACGAATCCACCCTGTACGCCGGCCCGCAGGACGAGAAGAAGCTCGCCACCCTGGCCCCGGGGCTGGACCTGGTGAAGGACTACGGCGTGCTGACGATCCTGTCCAAGCCGCTGTTCTGGCTGCTGGACCACCTGCACGGCCTGCTCGGCAACTGGGGCTGGGCCATCATCGCGCTGGTCGTGCTGCTGAAGATCGCCTTCTACTGGCTCAATGCCGCGGCCTACAAGTCGCAGGCCAAGATGAAGGCGGTCAACCCGCGCATCATGGAAATGCGCGAGCGCCTGAAGGACAAGCCGCAGGAGATGCAGCAGGAGATGATGCGCATCTACCGCGAGGAGAAGATCAACCCGCTGGGCGGCTGCCTGCCGATCGTGGCGCAGATGCCGTTCTTCATCGCGCTGTACTGGGTGCTGCTGGCCTCGGTCGAAATGCGCGGCGCGCCCTGGCTGGGCTGGATCACCGACCTCGCCGCGAAAGACCCGTACTTCATCCTGCCGGTGCTGATGACCTTGTCCAGCCTGTTCCAGGTCTGGCTCAACCCGACGCCGCCGGATCCGGTGCAGGCCAAGATGATGTGGTTCATGCCGCTGATCTTCAGCTTCATGTTCTTCTTCTTCCCGGCCGGCCTGGTGCTGTACTGGCTCGTCAACAACATCTTGTCGATCGCCCAGCAGTGGGTCATCAACCGGCGCCTGGGTGTCAACTGAGTTGGGGCACCCGGTGCCGGGGACCGGCCCCACCCGCCGAGCGGGTGCTCAGCCGGCTTGGGAGCGGCCCGGCGCTCGGCTGAGCCATGGCGTGATGCATCACACGAAAGCCCCGCACTGCGGGGCTTTTTCATGAGGATTGTTGTTCAACGTGCGGGGTGCAACGCCGATCATCGTGTTGCGGGGTACGGCCGGGTTCAACGGTCTTTCGAGTGACCGGCTTCAGCCAACGATGACTGGGGCCGGCACTCCCCCCGCGCCAACACCCCAAGGATCTGCAGGCCACGCTCGCGGACAATCGGCCCGTGCAACTCGGCCGCCACCACGACCCCATCGTCGCCATCGCCACCGCCCCGGGGCGTGGGGCGGTCGGCATCGTGCGCGTGTCGGGCCGTGGTTTGCAGCCGCTGATCGGCGCGCTGATCGGTGGCCCGTTGGTCCCCAGGCAGGCGCGTTATGGCGCCTTTCGCGACATCGACGGCCAGGCCATCGACCAGGGCCTGGCGCTCTACTTCCCGGCCCCGCATTCCTACACCGGGGAAGACGTGCTGGAACTGCAGGCCCATGGCGGCCCGGTGGTGCTGCAACTGCTGGTGGGCCGCTGCCTGGAAGCAGCTGCCACAGGGGCCCTGCCCGGCTTGCGCCTGGCCGAGCCTGGCGAGTTCACCCAGCGTGCCTTCCTCAACGACAAGCTCGACCTGGCCCAGGCCGAGGCCGTGGCCGACCTGATCGACGCCAGCACCGAGGCGGCCGCCCGCTCGGCCAGCCGTTCACTCAGCGGCGCCTTCTCGGACGAGATCGACGGCCTCGCCGAACGCATCGTGCGGCTGCGCATGCTGGTGGAGGCGACGCTGGATTTTCCTGAGGAGGAGATCGACTTTCTCGAAAAGGCCGACGCGCGTGGCCAGCTCGCCGCCATCGTCGCCGAGCTGGGCCGCGTGCTGGCCCGCACCCGCCAAGGCGCCTTGTTGCGCGAGGGCCTGCGGGTGGTGCTGGCCGGCCAGCCGAACGTCGGCAAGAGCTCGCTGCTCAATGCCCTTGCCGGCGCCGAGCTGGCCATCGTCACGCCGATCGCCGGCACCACGCGCGACCGCGTCAGCGAGACCATCCAGATCCACGGCGTGCCGGTGCACGTGACCGACACGGCCGGGCTGCGTGCCGATGCCACCGACGAGGTCGAGCGCATCGGCGTCGAGCGCAGCTGGGAGGCCATCGACACGGCAGACGCCATCGTCTTCCTGCATGACCTGACGCGGCTTCACGAGCCTGGCTACCAGGCCGCCGACCGCCAGATCGCCGAGCGCCTGCGCCAGGCGGATCCTGCACGGCTGCTCCATGTCTTCAACAAGGCCGATGCGGCATCCGGCGCCGAGCCCGATCGCGCCGGCCTGATGCTGTCCGCCCGCACCGGAGCCGGGCTCGAGGCGCTGCGCGAGGCCCTTCTTCAACGCGCCGGCTGGCAGGCCACGGCCGAAGGCCTGTTCATCGCGCGCACCCGCCACGTGCTGGCCTTGCGCGAGGCGCTGGCCCACCTCGACGCCGCTGCCGAGCAGGCCGCCCAGGCCGATGCGGCGCTGGACCTGTTCGCCGAGGAACTGCGCCTGGCACACGGGGCCCTGCAGGCCATCACCGGCGCTTTCAGCGCTGACGACCTGCTCGGCGAGATCTTCAGCCGCTTCTGCATCGGCAAGTGACAACGGCCCCGCACCAGGGCTGCTTGCACCGACGAGCGGGGCCTGAGCGGCGACGAGCGTAGGCCCACGGGTTGCGGTCCCGGGGTGCGCTGCTGATAATCCCCCCATACAACCATCACGAGGGCTGTCGGATCCGGCAGCCGCGCCGGCTGCCACTGGAGGGGCCCTCGCCCATGCCTGTCGAGAATCTGTTGCAAGCGGTCCAGACCCTGAACGCCGACGATGCGTTCCGGGCCCGGCTCGACGCGGGCCAGTGGCGCCAGCTCTCCGCCTTCATGCAGCAGTTCAAGCTGCGTGCCGGGGACACCCTGATCCGCTACCGCGACATGGACCGGGTCATGTACCTTCTGGAGAGCGGAACGCTGCAGGTCTACGTGCCCGACAGCGGCCCCGCCCGGCGCCCGGTGGCCATCCTGCGCCCCGGCGCGGTGGTCGGCGAGCCGACCCTCTTTGGCGAAACGCCGCGCATGGCCCAGGTGGAGGCGATGTCGCCCAGCGTGATCTGGGGCCTCACCCGCAACCGCTTCGACGAGTTCGCCCAGCGCCAACCCGAAATGGCGCTCGAGTTCCTGCGCGCCGCCGGCTCGGTGATGGCCGAGCGCATGCGCGCCAACCTCGAACGCGGCATGCCGGCGGCGTAGTAGGGCCTCCACGGCCCTTTCCGGGGCCTGCCCCAGGGCCACGAAGAGGCCTTCAGGCCTCTGGGGCTCGCGCAGCGGACCGGCAGAGCCGGTTCCGCGCACGCCACTTGATGGGGCGGCGCTTCGCGCGCCCTGTGTTATTCAACCCGTCAGTAGCTTCGCTTCGGCGAGGGCCAGAGTCTCGGGCAGGCCGGACAGGACCAGCGTGTCGCCGCCAGCCAGCTTGAATTGATCGTCCGGCGTGATGGTGCGGCCGTCCGCGCGGCGCACCGACACCACATTCACCTGCAGCGAGTGCAGCGCCAGGTCGGCCAGCGAGCTGCCCACCGCGGCCGCGGCATGCGGCAGGTTCACGGTGCGCAGCCGCGCCTGCTGCAGCTCCTCCACCGTGTCGTCGTCGGCACCGTGGAAGTAGCCGCGAAGCAGGCTGTAGCGGGCGTCCCGTGCATCGCGGGTCAGGCGGATCACCCGCCGCATCGGCACGCCCACCAGGGCCAGCGCGTGGCTGGCCAGCATCAGCGAGCCCTCGACGGCTTCGGGCACCACCTCGGTGGCACCGGCCTCGCGGAGTTTCTCCAGATCGCTGTCGTCGATGGTGCGCACCACCACCGGAACATGCGGCGCATGCTGGCGCACCAGGCGCAGGATCTTCAGCGCCGAGGGCGTGTCGGGGTAGCTCACGACCACCGCGCTGGCGCGTGCCAGGCCGGCGGCCATCAGGCTTTGCAGGCGGGCGGCATCGCCGAAGACCACGCTCTGGCCGGCCGCTGCCGCCTGGCGGACACGGTCCGGGTCCAGGTCCAGCGCCATGTAGGGCATCTTCTCCTGGTCCAGCAGCCGGGCCAGGTTCTGGCCGCTGCGGCCATAGCCGCAGATGATGATGTGGGCCTCGGTGCGGATGGCCTTCTTGGCGATCGCGGTGAGTTGCAGTGATTGCAACATCCAGTCGCTGGACGACAGCCGCATCACGATGCGGTTGCTGTAGATGATGATGAGCGGCGTCGCCAGCATCGACAGCACCATCGACGCCAGCACCGGGCTCAGCCACTGTGGCGCGATCAATCGGTTGTCGGCGCCCAGCGTCAGCAGCACGAAGCCGAACTCCCCGGCCTGCGCCAGGTACAGGCCGGTGCGCAGGGCGACGCCCGGGGCCGCCCGGTAAGCGAAGGCCAATGCCGCCACCAGCGCCGCCTTGGCGACCACGGGCAGCAGGGTGAGCGCGAGCACCAGGGCCCATTGATCCCACAGCGGGCGCCAGTCGAGCTTCATGCCGATGGTGATGAAGAACAGGCCCAGCAGCACATCGTGGAAGGGCCGGATGTCGGTCTCGACCTGGTGCTTGTACTCCGTCTCGGCGATCAGCATGCCGGCCAGGAAGGCGCCCAGTGCCAGCGAGAGGCCGGCATGCTCGGTCAGCCAGGCCAGGCCCAGCGTGACCAGCAACAGGTTCAGCACGAACAGCTCGTCGCTCTTGCGCCGCGCCACCAGCGTGAGCCACCAGCGCATCAGGCGCTGCCCGCCGACGAGCAGCAGCGTCAGCAGCGCGCCGGCCTTCAGGAGCGCCAGGCCGAGCGAGCGCGCCATGTCGCCGCCGCTGGAATCCAGCGCCGGGATCAGCACCAGCAGGGGCACCACGGCCAGATCCTGGAACAGCAGCACGCCCATCACCCGCCGGCCATGCTCGCTTTCCAGCTCCAGCCGCTCGGCCATCATCTTCACGACGATGGCCGTGGACGACATCGCCATGGCACCGCCCAGCACCACGGCACCCTGCCAATCGAGCTCCCACGAGCGCGCCGTGAAGGAGAAGAGCCAGATCAACAGGCCGTTGCCGACCACCGCGCCGGCGATGGTCAGCAGCACCTGCGACATGCCCAGCCCGAACACCAGCGTGCGCATGCTGCGCAGCTTCGGCAGGTTGAACTCGAGCCCGATGACGAACATCAGGAACACCACGCCGAACTCGGCCAGGTAGCGCACGCCCCCCGAGTCCTTGGCCAATGCCAGCGCGTTCGGGCCGATCAGCACGCCCACCGCCAGATAGCCCAGCATCGGGGGCAACTTCAGGCTGCGGCAGACCACCACGCCAGCGACCGCGGCGACGAGATAGAGCAGGACGAGTTCGAGGGTGGAGGCCATGCAGGAAGCGCTGTGTCGCAAAGGCCATGCCGCGCGCGCGGCGCGCTTCGCAGGCAGGCTCCTAGAATCCCCCCATTCTGGACCCAAGCCTCCCCTTGAATCACCCAACACCCGCCTTCGACGCCGAACGCGCCCTCGCGCTGGCGCGCGAGACTTTCCAGATCGAGGCCGCCGCGCTGCAAGGCGTGCAGGCCCGGCTGGACACGAGCTTCGCCAAAGCGGTGCAGGCCATGCTGGCCACCCGCGGCCGCGTGGTCGTGATGGGCATGGGCAAGAGCGGCCATGTGGGCCGCAAGATCGCCGCCACGCTGGCCTCCACCGGCACGCCGGCGCTGTTCGTCCATCCCGCCGAAGCCAGCCATGGCGATCTCGGCATGGTCGCACCCGGCGACCTGCTGCTGGCCATCTCCAACTCGGGCGAGAGCGACGAGATCAACGCCATCCTGCCGGCGGTGCGCCGGCTGGGGGTGCCGATGGTGGCGATCACCGGCCGGCTGGAGTCGACCCTGGCGCGGCACGCCGAGGTGACCTTGTCTTGCGCGGTCGACCAGGAGGCTTGCCCGCTGAACCTCGCGCCGACCGCCAGCACCACCGCGCAGATGGCGATGGGCGACGCGCTGGCCGTGGCCCTGCTCGACGCGCGCGGCTTCCGCGAACACGATTTCGCGCGTTCGCACCCGGGTGGCGCGCTGGGCCGCAAGCTGCTGATGCACGTGCACGATCTGATGCGCACCGGCGATGCGCTGCCGCGCGGCGCCCCCGCCACCGGCTTTATCGACATGATGCATGTGATGACCGACAAAGGCCTGGGCTTCGCGGTGGTGGTGGATGGTGACCGGCCCCTGGGCATCTTCACCGACGGCGACCTGCGCCGCCTGCTCGAGACGGGCGCCGACCTGCGCTCGCTCAGCGCCCGCGAGGTGATGCACGCCGAGCCCAAGCGGGTGCGCGCCGACGCGCTGGCGGTGGACGCCGCCGACCTGATGGAACGCCACAGCATCACCAGCGTGCTGGTGGTGGGCGCCGACGGCCAGCTGGTCGGCGCGCTCAACACCAACGACCTGCTTCGCGCCAAGGTCATCTGATGGCCCAGCCCACTCCCGCGCTCGGCTTCCCGCCCGAGTTGCTGCTCAAGGCGCAGGGCGCGGGCCTGGGCATGAAGGCCGCGATCTTCGACGTCGACGGCGTGCTCACCGACGGCAGCCTGTTCATCGGCGAAAGCGGTGAGCTGTTCAAGGCCTTCAACACCCTCGACGGCCATGGCCTGAAGCTGCTGGCGCAGGCCGGCATCGCGCCGCTGGTGATCACCGGCCGCGATTCTGCGGCAGTGCGGCGCCGCGTGGCCGACCTGGGCCTGACGCACGCCGTCTATGGCGCGCACGACAAGCTGGGCGCCGCGCAGGCCCTGCTGGCATCGCTGGGCCTGGCCTGGGACGAGGTGGCCGTGATCGGCGACGACTGGCCCGACCTGCCCCTGTTCGCCCGTGCCGGCTTCGCCTGCGCGCCGGCCAACGCGCACCCCGAGGTGCGGGCCGTGGCCGACCATGTCACCAGCGCGCGTGGGGGTGCCGGCGCCGCCAGGGAGTTCTGCGATCTGTTGCTGGTCGCCGCAGGCCGCTATGCGGCCCTGCTGCAGGGGCAGCTGACCACCCTCGACGGCACCTGAGGCCATGTCGGCCGAACTGCACCTGCCCGACCTGCCCGAGGTGCCAGTGGCCATCGGCGCGCCGACGACGGCAGGCGAGCGGCGGCTGCGCGAAGCCTGGGGTGTGCGCCTGCGCGGCCTGCTGGGCACCTACCTGCCGCTGCTGCTGATGAGCGCGTTGGCCGTGGGCACCTGGTGGCTGGCCAAGCAATCCCCGCGTGCCGATGGCGAGCGGGCGGCCGTGGCGCCCCGTCACGACCCCGACTACACCGCACGCCGCGTGGTGCTGGAGCGCTTCAACGCGCAGGGCCAGCGGGTGGTGCAGGTCGAGGGCGAGCAGGCTCGCCACTACCCGGACACCGACGAGATCGAGATCGACCGCGTCAACCTGAGTGCCACCGGCCCGGATGGCCGGCAGACCCAGGCCACCGCACGCCAGGCCGTGGCGGCGGGCGACAGCTCGCGCTACAGCCTGGAAGGCGGCGCCCGGGTGCTCAGCACCGGGGCCGACGGCCATACCGTGGAGATCGAAGGCGAGCACCTGGTGGTGTTGGCCAAGGAGCGCCGGGTGCGCGCCGACCGGCCGGTGGTGGTCCGGCAAGGCGGCAGCGAATTGCGCGCCGACGGCCTGGATTTCGACGAAACCACGCAGCGTCTGCAGCTGCATGGCCATGTGCGCGGCCGCCTGCTGCCGCTGGAGCTGAAGGCGAGCGGCCGGTGAACGAGGCACCCCTGGTTTTCATCACCGGTGCGTCGAGCGGCATCGGCCAGGCCTTCGCGGAGCGGTACCAGCGTGCGGGCTGGCGGCTGGCGCTGGTGGCACGGCGTGCGGTGCAACTGGAGGAGTGGGCGCGGAGCCAGGGCTGGCCAGCCGGCAGCTGGCGTGTCTATTCGGCCGATGTGCAGGACACCGACAGCATCGTTGCCGCTGGCCTGCGCTGCATCACCGAGCAGGGGCTGCCCGAGGTGGTGATCGCCAACGCCGGCATCAGCGTCGGGATGGACACCGCGGTGCGCGAGGATCTGGAGGTCATGCGCGAGACCCTGGCCACCAACAACCTGGGCCTGGCGGCCACCTTTCACCCGTTCTTGAAGGCCATGCGAGAGCGGGGCCATGGTGCACTGGTGGGCATCGCCAGCGTGGCAGCGATCCGCGGCCTGCCCGGGCATGGGGCCTACTGCGCCAGCAAGGCCGGCGTGGTGGCGTACTGCGAGAGCCTGCGTGGGGAGTGCCGGGGCACCGGCGTGGCCGTGGTCACGGTGGTGCCCGGCTACATTGCCACGCCGCTGACGGCAGGCAACCGCTACCGGATGCCGTTTCTGATGAGCGCACCGGACTTTGCCGACCGCGCCTTCCGGGCCATTTCGGCGGGGGCCAGCTACCGCGTGATCCCCTGGCAGATGGGGGTGGCGGCCAAGCTGCTGAGGCTGCTACCGAACGCCTGGTTCGACCGCCTGGTGGCCGGCCGCGGCCGAAAGCGCCGCCGCGGCGAAGCCTGAACGACAAAGGGCGCAGCGGTTTCCCGCTGCGCCCTGATGCATTCGCGCTGGGCGAAAGGCTCAGTGCTTAGTAGCCGCCGCCGCGGTTGCCACCGCCGCCGCCGCCACTGCGACCGCCGCCGCCACCACCGTAGGGGCTGCGGCCACCGCCACCGCCACCACCGCCGTAGCCGCCGCCACCACCACCGCCGTAGGGGCTGCGGCCACCGCCGCCACCACCACCGCCGTAGCCGCCGCCACCACCGCCGCCGCCGTAGCCACCACCGCCGCTGCGGCTGCCACCGCCGCCGCCGCCAAAGCCACCCGGACGCTCTTCGCGCGGGCGCGCCTCGTTCACGACGATGGCGCGGCCTTCGAGGGCCTGGCCATTCATGCCGTTGATCGCGGCTTGCGCTTCGGCGTCCGAACCCATTTCGACAAAGCCGAAGCCCTTCGAACGGCCGGTATCGCGGTCCATCATGACCTTGGCGGACGTGACGGTACCGAATTCGCCAAACGCTTGTTGCAGGGAGTCGTCACGCACGCTGTAGGCGAGGTTGCCGACGTAAAGCTTGTTTCCCATGGGGAAAGCTCCTCAATCTCTCAAAACACAAAGACCATGTGGAGCTTCAACCCAGCGTGAACCCATCAAGCGAAGGTGCCGCGTCCATACACAGCAAAACTGAAGCAACACGCTGACCCTCAGACAAGTTGCCCCAAACCATTATGAGACTATTTCCACGGCCACAGCAAAGTGTTGAATTCGAAAGTGTCGTTTTTCCACCCCGTTTCACGGCCCCTGGGAACGCTTCAGGAGAATGACCCCCCATGAATGAACCCCGCATCGTCAGCCTGGTGCCCAGCCTGACCGAATTGCTGGTGGCATTGGGGCTCGCCCGGGTGCTCGTCGGCCGCACCGGTTTCTGCATCCACCCGGCCGAGGTGGTGGCCGGCATTCCCAAGGTGGGAGGAACCAAGGACGTGCAGATCGAGCGGCTCCGTGCGCTGGCGCCCACCCATGTGCTGGTCAACGTCGACGAGAACCGGGCCGACACGGTGCAACAGCTGCGTGAGTTCGTGCCGCACATCGTGGTCACCCACCCTTGCGCGCCGGAAGACAACCTGGAGCTGCTCGACCACATGCTGGCCCACTTCGGCCACCTGCCGGGCGTAGCCGAGCGGGCCCAGGCACTCGCTGCCGAGCTGCTGCAGGAACTCGCGGCCACCGCCCCGGCCAGCTTCATGCCGGCCCGCGTGCTCTACCTGATCTGGCGCGGGCCCTGGATGACCGTGGCCCGGGACACCTACATCGCCCGCATGCTGGCGCGGGTGAACTGGGCCACGCTGCCCAGCGTGGAGGGTGGCCCGCACGGTGCTTCGCGCTACCCCACGCTGCGCGGCGACGAACCCTGGCTGGCGGAGGTGGACGAGCTGCTGCTGTCCAGCGAGCCCTACCGCTTCGGCGCCGAGCACCTCGCCGAGGCGCGGGCGCTGTGCCCGCAGGCCCGCGCCCGGCTGGTCGACGGTGAACTGCTCAGCTGGTACGGCCCGCGCGCGGCCGCGGGCTTGCGCTACCTGCGTGGGCTCGCCACGCCGGCCACAATCGGCGGATGGACCTGCTCAAGCCCCTGATCGCGCTGCTGGCGATCGTCAACCCGATCGGCGTGGTGCCCTTCTTCCTGCACTTCACGCAGAACTTCAGCCCCGAGCAACGCCGCCACACCATGCGCGTCAGCGCCACCGCGGCCTTCCTGGTGGTCTCGATCAGCGGGCTGGCCGGGCTGAAGATCATCGAGTTCTTCGGCATCACGATCGCCAGCTTCCAGGTCGGCGGCGGCCTGCTGTTGCTGATGTCGGCCATCCACATGCTCAATGCGCAGCCGGCCGAAAGCCGCCGCGAAGACGTGGACCAGGGTCACGAGAAGGCGGAAGCCGGCGCGTCGATTGCTGTCGTGCCCTTGACCATCCCGCTGCTGACCGGGCCGGCGACGATCTCGACGATGGTGATCTACGCCGAAAAGACCCGCACCTTCTGGGAGCACGCGGTGCTGGTCGGCTACGGGGTGGTGATCGGCGCCGCAGCCTACCTCGCCTTCCTGGCCTCCGGCCGCATTGCGCGGGTCCTCGGGCAGACCGGCATCAACGTGATGACCCGGCTGATGGGCCTGATCCTGGCGGCGATGGCCGTCGAACTGCTGGCAGACGGGCTGGTGAAACTCTTCCCCGTGCTGGCCTCCCACCTGGCCCGCTGACCATGGCTGCACCTCTGTACGACCACATCATCGTCGGCGCCGGCACTGCCGGCTGCCTGCTCGCCAACCGGCTTTCGGCCGACAGCCACAAGCGCGTGCTGCTGATCGAGGCCGGCGGCAACGACGACTACCTGTGGATCCACATCCCGGTGGGCTACCTGCACTGCATCGGCAACCCGCGCACCGACTGGCTGTTCCAGACCGACGCCGACCCCGGCCTGAACGGCCGCCGGCTGCGCTACCCGCGCGGCAAGGTGCTGGGCGGCTGCTCCAGCATCAACGGCATGATCTACATGCGCGGCCAGGCGCGCGACTACGACGCCTGGGCGGCGCACACCGGGGACGCCAACTGGCGCTGGGACCAGTGCCTGCCCTACTTCAAGCAGCACGAGGACCACTGGAAGGGCGCCGACGCGTTGCACGCCGCGCCCGGCTTCGACCCCACCGGCGAGCGCGCGGGCGGTGAGTGGCGCGTCGAGCGCCAACGCCTGTCGTGGGAGATCCTCGATGCCTTCGCGAAAGCCGCGCAGGAGGCTGGTATCCCGGCCACGGCCGACTTCAACCGCGGCGACAACGAGGGCGTGGGCTACTTCGAGGTCAACCAGCGCAACGGCGTGCGCTGGAACGCCGCCAAGGGCTTTTTGCGGCCGGTGACCGAGCGCGACAACCTGCAGGTCTGGACCGGCGCGCCGGTGCACCGGCTGCTGTTCGAGCCGGGCCCCGATGGCCTCCCGCGCGCCTGCGGCGTGGAGGTGCAGCCCGTGGGGGGGGGCGCGCCGATCCAGGCCCGCTGCCGCGGCGAGGTGGTGCTGGCGGCCGGCGCCATCGGCACGCCGCAGTTGCTGCAGCTCTCGGGCATCGGCCCCGGCGATTGGCTGCAGCCGCTGGGCATCACGCCGCTGGTGGACCTGCCGGGCGTTGGTGGCAACCTGCAGGACCACCTGCAGATCCGCGCCGTGTTTGCGGTCGAGGGCGTGAAGACCCTCAACACCCTCGCCTCCACCTGGTGGGGCAAGGCTGGCATCGGGCTGGAGTACCTGCTCAGGCGCAGCGGGCCGATGAGCATGGCACCGTCCCAGCTCGGCGCCTTCACCCGCTCGTCGCCCGATCGGGCACACGCCAACCTCGAGTACCACGTGCAGCCGCTGTCGCTGGACGCCTTCGGCGAGCCGCTGCATGCCTTCAACGCCTTCACCGCCAGCGTCTGCAACCTGAACCCGGAGTCGCGCGGGCGGGTGCGCATCACCTCGCCGCGGGCCGAAGATGCCCCGTCCATCCTGGCCAACTACCTGTCCACCCCGGGCGACCGCCAGGTGGCGGCCGAGTCGCTGCGCCTGACCCGGCGCATCGCCGCGATGCCGGCCCTGGCCCGCTACCAGCCGCGCGAGGTCAAGCCCGGCGTCGAGTTCCAGACCGACGAGGAACTGGCCCGCCTGGCCGGCGACATCGGCACCACCATCTTCCACCCGGTGGGCACCTGCACGATGGGGCCGGCGGACGACCCGCTGGCGGTGGTCGACAGCCAGCTGCGGGTGCGCGGCGTGGCCGGGTTGCGCATCGCGGATGCCAGCGTGATGCCCACCATCACCAGCGGCAACACCAACTCGCCCACGCTGATGATCGCCGAGCGTGCGGCGGCCTGGATACGCCAGGGGTAAGCCCGGATGGGCGGCGGGCCCGCGCACCCTTAGAGTGCGCTTTCTTTCGGCGTGCAGCCCCAAGGGGGTGCGCAGCTGGAGGGGGTCCGAGGAGACAAGTCCGGGCCAAGAAATACAACTCTTCAAAGCCCCCCGCGAGCCCGCACCCCTGGGCCGCGCGAGTGACACTGCGAAACGCAAGGGCGCCAGCCAACCGCTGGCGCCCTTTGCTTTTTGGGGGGGGCGTCTTGTCGCAGATCCGCTCGCCCTTGCCCAGGCGTGCCGCCGTGCACGGGTGGTGAGGGTTCGCGCCGATGCGCTGCTCCCCCATGGCTGGCTACCCTTGCCCGCCAAGTCCCACTCGCGGCCCCGGGCCGACCCATCATGAATGCCACCGATACCTCCTTCGGCCTGCCGGTGCCGGCCGAATCCCTGGCCCTGCAGCGCCTGTACCACTGGGAACGCAGCACGCCGGACAAGGTGGCCTACACCCAGCCGCTCGGGGCGGGCCAGGTGCGCGACTTCACCTGGAAGGAGGTGCTGGACCAGACCCGCCGGATGGCGGCGCACCTGCAGTCGCTGGGTTATCCGCCGGGCTCGAAGATCGCGCTGATGTCGAAGAACACCGCCTGGTGGCTGATGGCCGACTGGGCGATCTGGATGGCCGGCCACGTGTCGGTGCCGCTCTACCCCACCCTGGCTGCGGACACCATCCGCCAGATCCTCGAGCACAGCGAGGCCAGGTTGCTATTCGTCGGCAAGCTCGACGCCTTCGACGGCATGAAACCCGGGATTCCCGCCGAACTTCCCTGCATCTCGATGCCGCTGGCACCGGCCAACAGCTACCCGAAGTGGGACGACATCGTCGCCCGCACCGCGCCGCTGATGGGCGAGCCGGTGCGTGCCGGCAATGAGCTGTCGACCATCATGTACACCTCGGGCACCACCGGCATGCCCAAGGGCGTGATGCACAGCTTCGACACGTTTGCCTGGTCGGTGCTGTCGGGGCTGGACCGGGTCAAGGGCATCGATGCCAACACCCGCATGCTGAGCTACCTGCCGCTGTCCCACGTGGCCGAGCGCACGCTGGTCGAGCATGGGCAGCTGAGCACCGGCATGCACGTGTTCTTCGCCGAGAGCCTGGACACCTTCGCGGCGGATCTGCAGCGCGCCCGACCGACCGTCTTCTTCTCGGTGCCGCGGCTGTGGGTCAAGTTCCAGCAGGGCGTGCACGCCAAGATGCCGCCGGCCAAGCTGCAGCGGCTGTTGAAGATCCCGATCCTGGGCGGCATCGTGCGCAAGAAGATCCTCGGCGCGCTGGGGCTGGACCAATGCACCTTCGCCGCCGGCGGCGCGGCGCCGATGCCACCGGATCTGCTACGCTGGTACGCCGGGCTGGGCCTGCCCATCGTCGAGGTCTACGGCATGACCGAGAACTGTGGTGTCAGCCACGCCACGCTGCCCGGCACCCAGCGGCCCGGCACGGTGGGCCTGCCCTACCGCGGTATCCAGAGCCGCATCGACCCGGCCAACGGCGAGATCCAGGTCAAGAGCCCCGGCCTGATGCTGGGCTACTTCAAGGAGCCCGAGCTGACCCGCGACACCTTCACCGCGGACGGCTGGCTGCACACCGGCGACAAGGGCCAGCTCGATGCGGAGGGCAACCTGCGCATCACCGGGAGGGTGAAGGATCTGTTCAAGACCAGCAAGGGCAAGTACGTGGCGCCCGCGCCCATCGAGGACCGGCTGGTGATGCACGCCTCGGTCGAGGCTTGCTGCGTCACCGGCGCCAACCTGGGCCAGCCGCTGGGCATCGTGATGCTCAACCCCGAGGCTGCCAAGGCCTCCACCCAGGCCGCCGGGCGGGCCGAGATCGAGGCCTCGCTGGGCGAGCACCTGAAGGCCATCAACGCCGTGCTGGATCCGCACGAGCAACTCGATTGCGTGGTCGTCGTCGTCGAACCTTGGACGGTGGACAACGGCGTGATCACGCCGACCTTCAAGGTCAAGCGCAACCGCATCGAGGAAGTTTACGCGGCCAGTTACGAGCGCTGGGTCACCAGCCGAAAGCCCGTTCTGTGGGCATAGGCGGGGCCAGCCCCGCCGCCCACTCAGTCAGCGCCGGGCCGCCCCAAGCTGACTGAGCACCCGCCCGGCGGGTGGTGGCCGTACCCGGACACCGGGTGCCCCATTCAGCCGGCCTTGACCTTCAGCCGCCAGGCGTGCAGCAGCGGCTCGGTGTAGCCGCTGGGTTGCGCCAGGCCCTTGAAGACCAGATCCGACGCGGCCTGGAAGGCGGCGCCGTCCAGGTTGCCGGCCATGGGCTTGTAGAGCGGGTCGCCGGCGTTCTGCTTGTCCACCACCTTGGCCATGCGCTTGAGCGTGCTCTTCACCTGGGCCTTTGTGACCACGCCGTGGTGCAGCCAGTTGGCCATGTGCTGGCTGCTGATGCGCAGCGTGG
>JADMKA010000224.1 GCA_018780145.1 Vitreoscilla sp.
GCGCTTCGCCATCCGTGAAGGCGGCCGCACCGTCGGCGCCGGCGTCGTGGCCAAGATCATCGCGTAAGGAGCGGACATGTCCAAGCAAAAGATCCGCATCCGCCTGAAGGCCTTCGACTACAAGCTGATCGACCAGTCGGCCCTGGAAATCGTCGACACCGCCAAGCGCACCGGCGCGATCGTCAAGGGCCCCGTGCCCCTGCCGACCCGCATGCAGCGTTTCGACATCCTGCGTTCGCCGCACGTCAACAAGACCTCGCGCGACCAGTTCGAGATCCGCACGCACCAGCGCCTGATGGACATCGTCGACCCGACCGACAAGACCGTCGACGCGCTGATGAAGCTCGATCTGCCGGCCGGCGTGGACGTCGAGATCAAGCTGCAGTAAGCGGCAGCACCCGCGAGGCCGCGGTTGCGGGGTGACCCGAAGCTGCTATACTCGCGAGCTTTCCCGGAAACAGGGTGGTCACTCGCGGCCACCCTGTTCCAATCCAGTCAGCTCGGCCAATCGATGTCGAGCTTGTGAAACCAGCCCTGGGACTCCCGGGGTGGAGAAAAACCATGAGTCTTAGCAATCGCCTCGGATTGCTGGGCCGCAAGGTGGGCATGATGCGTGTGTTCACGGACGACGGCGACGCCGTTCCCGTGACCGTGCTCGACGTGTCCAACAACCGTGTGGCTCAGGTCAAGACCGTTGAGAACGACGGCTACAGCGCCATCCAGGTGGCGTTCGGTACGCGCAAAGCATCGCGCGTCACCAAGCCTGAAGCCGGCCACCTCGCGAAAGCGGGCGTCGAGGCCGGTGAGGTCCTGAAGGAATTCCGTGTTGCGGCCGAAGTGGCTGCTGAATACAAGCCGGGCTCGACCGTGCCGGTGACCCTGTTCACCGCCGGCGAGAAGGTCGACGTGCAAGGCACCTCGATCGGCAAGGGCTTCACGGGCACCATCAAGCGCCACAACTTCAGCTCGCAGCGCGCGTCGCACGGCAACAGCCGTTCGCACAACGTGCCGGGCTCGATCTCGATGGCGCAGGATCCGGGTCGCGTGTTTCCGGGCAAGAAGATGTCCGGCCAGCGCGGCGACGTGACCAAGACCACCCAGAACCTCGACATCGTTCGCATCGACGAAGCCCGCCAGCTGCTGCTGGTGCGCGGCGCCGTGCCGGGCTCCAAGAACGGCCATGTGGTCGTGAGCCCCGCCGTCAAGGTGAAGGTCAAACGTGGTGGCGAAGCCGCCGCAGCACCTGTGAAGGGAGCCAAGTAATGCAGCTCGAGCTCCTGAACGAACAAGGCCAGGCGACGTCGAAGGTCGACGCGCCCGACACCGTGTTCGCACGTGATTACAACGAAGCGCTGGTGCACCAGATCGTCGTGGCCTTCCAGGCCAACGCACGCCAAGGCACCCGTGCCCAGCTCGACCGTGCCGAGGTCAAGCACTCGACCAAGAAGCCGTGGCGCCAAAAGGGCACCGGCCGCGCTCGCGCCGGTATGACGTCCTCGCCGCTGTGGCGTGGGGGTGGTCGGATTTTCCCGAACAGCCCGGACGAAAACTTCACCCAGAAGGTCAACAAGAAGATGTACCGCGCCGGTATGGCCGCCATCCTCTCGCAGCTGGCCCGTGAAGGCCGTCTGGCGGTGGTCGATTCGATCACCATCGACGCACCCAAGACCAAGCTGCTGGCTGCCAAGTTCAAGGCCATGGGCCTGAGTTCGGTGCTGGTGATTGCCGACCAGGTTGACGACAACCTGTTCCTGGCTTCGCGCAACCTGCCCAACGTGCTGGTCGTCGAGCCGCGTCACGCTGACCCGCTCTCGCTGGTGCACTACAAGAAGGTGCTGGTGACCAAGGCGGCGATCGAGCAACTCCAGGAGATGTTCGCATGAGCGCCACCCAAGTCAACAAGCCCAAGCACGCCGACAACCGTCTGGCCCAGGTGCTGGTTGCTCCGATCGTCAGCGAAAAGGCCACCGCCGTCGCCGAGAAGAACAACCAGGTGATGTTCAAGGTGCTGCGCGATGCGACCAAGCCCGAGATCAAGGCCGCCGTCGAGCTGCTGTTCAAGGTCGAAGTCGAATCCGTTCAGACCGTGATCCAAAAGGGCAAGGTCAAGAAATTCGGTCGTTCGATTGGCCGCCGTGACCACGTCAAGAAGGCGTATGTGTCACTGAAGGCAGGCCAAGAGCTCAACTTCTCTGGGGAGGCCGCGTAATGGCCGTCATCAAAGTCAAACCGACCTCGCCTGGCCGCCGTGCCGTGGTGAAGGTGGTGCATGCGCACCTGCACAAGGGCAAGCCCGAAGCGTCGCTGGTCGAGCCGCAATTCCAGCACTCGGGCCGCAACAACAACGGGCACATCACGATTCGCCACAAGGGCGGTGGTCACAAGCACCACTACCGTGTCGTCGACTTCGTGCGCAACAAGGATGGCATTCCGGCGAAGGTCGAGCGCATCGAGTACGACCCGAACCGCACGGCGCACATCGCGCTGGTGT
>JADMKA010000029.1 GCA_018780145.1 Vitreoscilla sp.
CAGTTCTGGCTGGAGCAGAACGCCCGCATGCTGGGCGCCACCATCCAGGCGCTGGAGGTGCAGCGCATGACGCTGTCCACGCTGAAGACCATGAACGTGCAGATGGGCGAGCTGCGCGACTCCATCAAGCTCACAGTCCCCGAGCCGCAGGGCGCGCAGGCCGACGACGAGGCCGACGACGAGGACGACGACGAAGCCGCCGCACCCGCCCCGGCGCCGCGCCCGGCCGCCAAGAAGACCACCCGGGCCGGCGCGGCGAAGACCCGCCTCGAGACCCCGGCCGGCACGGTGGATCCGATGCAGTGGTGGGGGGCGCTGACCAAGCAGTTCACCACCCTGGCCGCCGGCGCCATGAAGGACTCCGCCACCGACGCCGCCAAGAACCTGGCCGGCGCGATGGTCAAGCAAAGCTTCGACGCCGCGGGCGAGACGCTCAAGCGGGCCGTCGAAATCGGCGCGCAGGGGCCGGCCAAGGCTGCCACGAAGGCGGCCGCCAAGGTCGTCAAGGGCACGGTGAAGGCGGCCCAGCGCGGTGCCGCGGCCGCCCGCCCGCCGGCCAAGAAGACCCGCCGCTGATTGCCCGCACGGCGGTCATCACTGAAACGACCGCGGTTCAGCCCGATTTCAGTCGCCGCTTGCTAAAGTGGCCTCGATGAACGCCCCCCTGTCCGAGCGAGCACGGCGCCAGCACGAAGTGGTGGTGGCGCTGGCCGCCGCGTTGCCGGCCCATGCGCTGCTCTGGCAACCCGAGGACACCGTGCCCTACGAGTGCGACGGCCTCACGGCGTACCGCGAGCGCCCATTGGTCGTCGCGTTGCCGGAGACCGCTGCCCAGGTGGCCGCGGTGCTGCGGGCCTGCCACGCGCTGGGCGTGCCGGTGGTCGCGCGCGGTGCGGGCACCGGCCTGTCCGGTGGCGCCATGCCGAACGCGATGGGCGTCACGCTGGGCCTGGCCAAGTTCAACCGCATCCTCAAGCTCGACCCGTACAGCCGCACCGCGGTGGTCCAGTGCGGCGTGCGCAACCTGGCCATCAGCGAAGCCGCGGCGCCGCACGGCCTGTACTACGCGCCGGATCCGTCGAGCCAGATCGCCTGCACCATCGGTGGCAACGTGGCCGAGAACTCCGGTGGCGTGCACTGCCTGAAGTACGGCCTCACGCTGCACAACGTGCTGAAGGTCAAGGGCTTCACCGTCGAGGGCGACGAGGTCGAGTTCGGCGGCGACGCGCTCGACGCGCCCGGGCTCGACCTGCTGCCCGCGGTGGTGGGCAGCGAAGGCATGCTGGCGGTGGTGACCGAGGTCACCGTCAAGCTCACCCCCAAGCCCGTGCTGGCCCGCTGCATCATGGCCAGCTTCGACGACGTGCGCCGCGCCGGCGACGCGGTGGCCGCCATCATCGGCGCCGGCATCATCCCGGCCGGCCTGGAGATGATGGACAAGCCGATGACCGCCGCGGTGGAAGACTACGTCCACGCCGGCTACGACCTCTCCGCCGAGGCCATCCTGCTGTGCGAGAGCGACGGCACGCCCGAGGAGGTGGAGGAGGAGATCGGCCGCATGATGGATGTGCTGGTCGCCTCCGGCGCCACCCGCATGGAGGTGAGCAAGAACGAAGCGCAGCGGCTCAAGTTCTGGAGCGGGCGCAAGAACGCCTTCCCTGCCTCGGGCCGCATCAGCCCCGACTACATGTGCATGGATTCGACCATCCCGCGCAAGCGCCTGGCCGACATCCTGCTGGCCATCCAGCAGATGGAGAAGACCTACGGCCTGCGCTGCTGCAACGTCTTCCATGCCGGCGACGGCAACCTGCACCCGCTGATCCTGTTCGATGCCAACGACCCGGACCAGTTGCACCGCGCCGAGCTGTTCGGCGCCGACATCCTGGAAACCAGTGTGGCGATGGGCGGCACGGTGACCGGCGAGCACGGCGTGGGCGTCGAGAAACTCAGCTCGATGTGCGTGCAGTTCAGCCCCGAGGAGCGCGCCCAGATGGCGGCGCTGAAGGCCGCCTTCGACCCCGCCGGCACGCTGAACCCGGGCAAGGTGCTGCCCACGCTGCAGCGCTGCGCCGAGTACGGCCGCATGCATGTCAAGCGCGGCCTGCTGCCCTTCCCCGAACTGGAGCGGTTTTAAGGTGCGCTTCATGCCGAGCACCCAGCATCGGTCCTCCCACCGGAGGATTCCCGATGAAGACCACCCTGCTTTGCAGCCTGCTGCTGGCGGCCACGCTGCCGGCCCAGGCCACCGAGTTCCAGATCGAGCCGATCGCGTTGCCCGGCGGCATCAGCATCTTCGGCACGCTGACGACCGATGGCACCGTCGGCCCGCTGACCGCGGCCAACCTCACGGCCTGGCACGTGACGGTTCGCCGGACCACCGTCTACCGCTACGACCCCACCAACCCGGGCGGCGCGCAGGCCAGCGGGGTCCACATCTCGCCGGACGGCCGGCGCATGACCGTCAAGGCCTCGCCGGACGGCGTCCGCGACGGCGGCATCCTGGCGTTCGGCTCCTTCGGGCCGGGGCCGGAGTACGGCGTGCAGGTGGCCAACTTCACCGGGTACTACGCCGGCACCGGCGGCATGGCCTTCTACCTGGCCGGGCCGGCGTTCGAGTGGGTCTGGTTCAACGCGCCGAACGGCAGCACCCGCCTGGTGGCCAAGGCGGCGCCGGGCAGCAGCGTCTTCACGCTGGTGCCGGTGGTCTTCGACAGCGGCGCCACGTTGACCGGCCGCATCACCACCGACGGCAGTGTGGGCCCGATCGGCCCGGCCCAGTTGCTGGACTGGCGCATCGCCGCGAAGAGTGTCGACGACACGGTCTACATCAAGACGGCCGACGGCTCCAACAGCAGCGTGCTGCCGGCCAGCAACGGCTTCAGCACGGACGGCGTCACGCTCAGCGTCGCCCGGCCGGGTGGCTACCTGGGCTTTGGCGTACCACCGGCGCCGCCACGGCGCGGGGCCGGTGCGGTGCTGGCCGACTTCAGCGACGCGGCCCCGCGCAAGGGCCAGGCCGGCTACTTCGACGCCTTCGGCCTGCAGTACAAGCCGCTGCACTTCGGCGGCACGATGTACCCGGTGGCGCACGCGCTGCCCTGAGCCGGGCGGGCGGGGGGCGTCATGGCTGACGCCCTGCAGACCCTGGTCGACACCGTGCGCGACGCGGCGGGCCGGCGCCGGCCGCTGCGCATCGTCGGCGGCGGCAGCAAGGATTTCTACGGCGGCGCGCTGCGCGGCGAACCGCTGGACGTGAGGCCACTGACCGGCATCTCCGCCTACGAGCCGACCGAGCTGGTGGTCACGGTGCGGGCCGGCACGCCGCTGGCCGAGCTCGAATCGGCGCTCGCCGAACGGGGCCAAGGCCTGCCTTTCGAGCCGCCGCGCTTCGAGCCGAGCGGCACGGTCGGGGGCATGGTCGCCGCCGGCCTGGCCGGCCCGGCCCGGGCCGTGGTGGGCGGGGTGCGCGACTACGTGCTCGGCGCGACGATGATCAACGGCCGCGGCGAACTGCTCAGCTTCGGCGGCCAGGTGATGAAGAACGTCGCCGGCTACGACCTGTCGCGCGTGCTGGCCGGCTCGATGGGCACGCTGGGCGTCATCTGCGAGGTCTCGCTGAAGGTGCTGCCCGTGGCCGCGGGCCGGGCCACGCTGCGCTTCGATCTGGACCAGGCCAATGCGCTGCGCCACCTCAACGAATGGGCCGGCCAGGCCCTGCCGCTCTCGGCCAGCGCCTGGTGGGACGGCGCGCTCGTGCTGCGCCTGCAGGGCGCCCAGGCCGCGGTGGCCTCGGCGGCGCAGCGCCTGGGCGGCGAGCTGATCGACGCGCCGCTGGCCGATGCCTTCTGGCAGGGCCTGCGCGACCAGCACGACGAGTACTTCGACAGCGCGGCCGAGGCCGTGGCCGGCGGCGCCCGGCTGTGGCGCCTGTCGGTGGCCGCCGCCGCGCCCAAGATCGCGTTGCACGGCCAGCAACTCATCGAGTGGGGCGGTGCCCAGCGCTGGCTGGTGACCGATGCCCCGCCCGCCGCCGTGCGCGAGGCCGCGGCGGACGCCCTGGGACACGCCACCGTCTGGCGCGGCGACAAGGCCGGCGGTGCGTTTGCCCCCTTGGCGCCGGTGCAGCAGCGCCTGCAGCGCGCCGTGATGGCCGCTTTCGACCCCTTCGGGCTGTTCAACCCCGGCCGGCTGGACAACCTGTCATGAGCGCGCCGGCCGCCACTGCGGAGTCCATGGCCGAGTACTACGCCCGGCGGGCACAGTCCTACGAGCGGGTCTACTTCAAGCCCGAGCGCCAGCCCGACCTGAGGGCCATGGAGGCGGCCATGCCCGAGCCCTTTGCCGGCCGCCGCGTGCTGGAGATCGCCTGCGGCACCGGCTGGTGGACGCCCCATGGCGCGGCCCATGCCGCGCACTGGCTGGCCACCGACCTGAACCCCGAGACCATGGCCATCGCGCAGGCCAAGTCGATGCCGGTGTCGGTCGGGTTCCGTGCGGTCGACGCCTACACGTTCGACGGCCTGCGAGGCGACGAGCGCTTCGACGCGGCCTTCTCGGGCTGCTGGTGGTCGCATGTGCCGCTGGCGCGCCTGCCGGCATGGCTGGCCACGCTGCACGCGCGCCTGGCGCCCGGCGCCCGCGTGCGCCACCTCGACAACCGCTTCGTCCTGCAGAGCAGCACGCCGATCTCGCGCCGCGACGCCGAAGGCAACAGCTACCAACAGCGCACGCTGGACGACGGCAGCACCCATGAGGTGTTGAAGAACTTCCCGGCCCGCGAGCAAGCCGTGGCCGCACTGGGCCCCCGAACCCGCGAAGCACGCTGGACCGAGTACACCCACTACTGGGTGCTCGACTACACCCTCGCCTGAACCTCGATGCAAACCGCCCTCGCCCCCGAATACAAAGGCACGCCCGACGGCGAGGCCGCCGAGGCCATCCTGCGCAAATGCGTGCACTGCGGCTTCTGCACCGCCACCTGCCCGACCTACCAGCTGCTGGGTGACGAGCTCGACGGCCCGCGTGGCCGCATCTACCTGATGAAGCAGGTGCTGGAGGGCGGCGAGGTCACGCGTGCCACGCAAGGCCACCTGGACCGTTGCCTGACCTGCCGCAACTGCGAAACCACCTGCCCCAGCGGCGTGCGCTATGGCGAGCTGGTGGAGATCGGCCGCCGCGTCGTCGACGCCAAGGTCGAGCGGCCCAAGGGTGAGCGTGCCGTGCGGTGGCTGCTGAAGGAGGGCCTCACCTCCCCGCTGTTCGGCCCGGCAATGAAGATGGGGCAACTGGTGCGCCCGCTGCTGCCCGCCGCGCTGAAGGCCAAGGTGCCGGCCCGCGCGGCCGCCACGGCCCACCGCTGGCCCACGCGCAGCCACCCGCGCAAGGTGCTGCTGCTGCTGGGCTGCGTGCAGCCGGCGATGATGCCCAACATCAACTCGGCCACGGCCCGCGTGCTGGACGCGGCGGGCATCCAGACCCTGGTCGCCGACGACGCCGGTTGCTGTGGCGCCATCCGTGCCCACCTGGGCGACCAGCACGGTGGGCTGGCCGACATGCGCCGCAACATCGACGCCTGGTGGCCCCTTGTCGAGGGCCTCACCGAGGCCGGCCGCGTCGAGGCCATCGTGATGAACGCCTCGGGCTGCGGCGCCACCGTGAAGGAATACGGCCATGCGTTGGCCCATGACCCGGACTACGCCGACAAGGCCCGCCGCATCGGCGAGCTGACCCGCGACCTGAGCGAGCTGCTGCCCAGCCTGGTGCCCGCGCTGCAGCCGCTGCTGGCGGCACGCCGCCGCGTCAAGCCACCGCAGGAGGGCGACGACGGCGAAGGCCCGGTGCCTCTGGCCTACCACCCGCCCTGCACGCTGCAGCATGGCCAGCAACTGCGCGGCGGTGTCGAGACCCACCTTGCGGCGCTCGGCTTCGACGTCAAGACCGCCCTCGTGGACAGCCACCTGTGCTGCGGCTCGGCCGGCACCTACTCGGTGCTGCAGCCGGAGCTGTCGCTGCAACTGCGCGACCGCAAGCTCAAGGCCCTGGCGCCAGTGCCCGGCAAGACCATCGTCTCGGCCAATATCGGCTGCATCCAGCACCTGCAGACCGCCAGCGACCGGCCGGTGCGGCACTGGGTTGAGGTGCTGGACGAGGCGCTGGGGTAGAGCGTTGGGTGGTGGCCAGCGCCGGCAGGCTTGGTCGGCTGCATTCGGCCAAGAACAGATCCGGGAGAGTGGCCGCTTCGCGGTGTCTGGCTGCGTTGATGGTGGGTTGGGATAGCCGACTCGTCGAGCCCATTCCCCATGCTCCAAGTCAACGCACTCGACAAGTGAGGACGATTCAGCGAATGGACGACCTGTTCGCGGCGGATGCGGCGATGCGATCGATGTCGCCGCCGCGTCGGTAGCATTCGCCATGGACCTCGACCCACAGCGACCTCCCCACCTGCGACCACACGGATGATCGAGCCCGAGCCCGTACCGCGCACTGAATGGCCCGCCCTTGGGGCGTTCATCTTCCGGAACAACCGAACCGCCGACGGCCGCGTGCGCTGTCTGCACGGCGACCAGGGCGGCGACGAGCGCAGCCACGTGGCTGCGCTTGCCGAACTGCCGGAAGGCGAGGCGGCCTTCTGGCGCGCGGTCGGCTCGCGCGGAGAGACGCTCGGCGTCATCGGGTGCGAGATTGACAGGTCCCAGCAGCGTGCCTGGATTCGCGGACCATGGGCAGTCCCGGGCCTGTCGTCGGCGTCGCTGGAAGCCGTGCTGCTCAACACGTTGGAGCGCGCGCTGCCCGAGATCAATCACCTCGACGCGTTTCCGAGCGAGGACGATGCGACGCTGGCCGCGCTCTACCGCGGCGCTGGCTACTGTTGGATGGACATTCACCGCGTCATGCAAGCGGCGCTCGGCGATGCCGGGACATTGACCGCCGCCGATCCGCGGATCAGACCCGCGCGGTCGGACGATCTCCGACTGTGGCTGCCTCTACACCGCGGCTTGTTCCCCGGCTCGTACCTCTCGGACGACGAGATCGCCGCCGCGATCAGCGATGGCCCGCGGTTGGTGCTGACGGCCCTGCTCGACGGCTGGCCAGCGGGCTATCTCGTCGCGAAGGACGATCCTACGGGTGACGAGCTGTACGTGGACTACCTTGGCGTCGACCCGGCGGCTCGGGGACGCGGGCTCGGCCGCGCATTGCTGCAGCACGCGATGAGTTGGGGCGAGGACCGCGGTCGCAGGCGCGCCGCGCTGACGGTGCGGCAGGACCGGGCAGAGGCGCTGTCGCTGTACCTGCAGTGCGGCTTTCAGCAGGCGCGCGCCGGCGTGCATTGGCGCAAGGACCGGGCGAAGGTCGCCGCCTCGCCGGCTGCCGAACGCTGATCGCACGATCAGCAGCCGCGGAGCCCGCCGTCTCAGTTTTCTGCCCGATGGGCCGGTTTCGGACCAAGCCAGGGCGCATCATCCATGACTGCTCGTTCGCTCCACGCTACAGGGCAACGGGATCGTCAAGGACCGCCAGCGCCTACATCTCTTTGAACAGGTGCAAGAAGCTGCGGCTTACCGGCAATCGTTCCTTGCGGCCTTTGAGCTCGATGTCAGCCGTCTCGTTCTCGCCGCGGGTGACGCGCCGGATCGAGCGCAGATTGATCACCACCGAGCGGTGCACCTGGGCGAAGTGTGCGGGGTCCAATTGGGCCAGCAGGTCTTTGAGCGGCGTGCGAATCAGCGCCTCGGCCGGCTGGCCTTCGTCGCGATAGGCCACCAAGGTGTACTTGGTGTCGCTCTTGAGGTAGTCAATGTCGGCGATCGGGATCATGCGCAGGGACGACCCCACGGTGGCGCGGATCCAGTCCAGCGGCTTGGGCTGGTCCAGCTTGAGTCGCTCTGCCAACTGGGTCAACAGCAGTTCGCTGTGCACGGCCGGTTGTGCCTGCTGCAAGCGCGCCTTCAGACGCTCCACCGTCCCGGCCAGGCGCGTCGCCGTGACCGGCTTCACCAGGTAGTCCAGCACGCCGTGCTCGAAGGCGTCGAGCGCGTACTGGTCAAACGCGGTGACGAACACCAGGTGCGCACGCTTGCCCACATGCCGCGCCACTTCCACGCCACTCAGGCCCGGCATGTGCACGTCCAGAAAACAGATGGTGGGCTGATGCAGCTCGAACAGTTCAATGGCCTGGCGGCCATTGCGGGCCTGCGCCACGATGTGCAGCTCCGGCCAGGCGGCAGCCAACCGGGCTTCAAGAATCTCCCGCAGGAGCGGCTCATCGTCGGCGATCAGGGCAGTGGGGTTCATGGCTTCTCGGAAAACTCGATCCTTGCTTCCACACCGTGTGGTGTGACCTCGTTCAGCGCCAAGGTCGCGCTGCCACCGTAGGCCCACAGCAGGCGCTCACGCAGCGCCACCAGCCCGGTGCCCAGGCCACCGCCGCTGGCTTGCAGGCCCACGCCGCTATCGACCACGCGCAGGCGGCATCGCCCGCCCTCCAACGCTTCAGCATGCACGTCGATGCGGCCGCCCTCTTCGCTGGGGTCGATGCCATGCTGCACGGCATTCTCGACCAGGGTCAGCAGGGTCATCGGCGGGCAGCTCAGCACGTGAACGTCGGGGTCGACATGCAGCGCAAAGGCCAGCCGGTCGGGCATGCGCATCTGCATCAGTTCAAGGTAGGCACGCACCAGCTCCAGCTCCTGGCCCAGGGTGTTGGCCGAACCATCCAGGCGCGGCACGGCGGCGCGCAGGTACTCGGTCAGGCTTTGCAGCAGTTTGGGGGCACGCGGCGAGCCGGCTTCCACCAGGGCCTGCACATTGGCCAGGGTGTTGAAGAGGAAGTGCGGCTGGGCCTGCGCGGTGAGCAGCCGCATGCGTGCGTCGAGCGCCTGGCGGGCCAACTCGCTGCGCTCCAACTCAAAGTCGAGGGCTTGTTTCTCGACTTTGGCCTCGCGTTGGCGCAGCAGGGCCGCCAGCGCCGTCCAAGGCGCCACCAGCATGCCCAGAAACGTGAAGGTCATGAAACCTTCCAGGCGGGCGGTCTTCCAGAACGGCGGAGCGTCGGGTGCGTTGGTCAACAGAAAAGCCACGAAAAAGGCCAGCGGCACCGTCACCCCCACGGCCGCCACTTGCAAGGCCCAGCGCGCCATCCACCGGGGCAGGCGGCGCGGCCATTGCTCGAACAGGCCGAAGGCCAGCAGCAGCGCCAGGCCCACGCCGTACACCCGCGCCACCAGAAGCCACATCGCAGCATCCCAGCCAAAGCTGAACAGCAGAACGAACAGCGCGCAAATGATGGCGACGGCGCGCACGCGCCGCCAACCGAATACGGCGCGCCAGTTGGATGGCGGGTCGGCGGGCGCGTTGAGCTGGGCGTAGGGGCTGGAGGTCATCGCAAGAGGATGTTAGGGCGAAGGGGCGACGAGGTGCCTGGCGAAAGCACTCGGCAGGCTTTCGGACGTGGTGGTGCACGATGTGTCAGCCGAGCTTGGCCAGGCTCTTGCGTACTTCTTCGACATTGGCCGGTTTGGCGCGCTTGTTGGCCATGAAGCGCTCGTAGACCGACTTGGCCTGCGCCTTGTCGCCTTTGGCCAGCAGCGTGTCGCCGAGGCGTTGGTCGATGGGGTAGTCGTCGGCACCGGCGAGCATCCTGGCGCGCTCGAACAGGCGAATGGCTTCATCCGGCTGACCCAGGGCGGCCTGAACGCGCGCCGCGCCGTAGAAGCCTGCTGCCCGGTTGGGTTGATTGCGTTGCAGAGACTCGTACAGGCTGCTGGCCTTGGCCAGGTCTTTGCCGTCCCTCAGGAAGTTGAGGGCGAGCTGCATGGTGGCGTCGCGCACCTCGTCGAGCATGGCGGCGTCTTTGGTGGGCTTGAGCGCCAGCAACTCGGCCTCCATCTCAGCCCATTTCTTGGCCTCGCCTGCGATGTGCACGCGAATGATGCGCGCCGTCTCGGGCTGGCTGCTGCGCACGGCCGCCTCGAGTTCCTTGGCCTTGGAGGTGCTGCCGCCCATCATGCCGGGCAGCATCACATAGAGCTTGGCCAACTGCACGCGGGCCGTGAAGCTGGTCGGCTCCAGTTCCAGCGTGCGAATCCAGAGGTCCTTCAAACTGCCCACGCTGCGCATGGCCTTGGCCATGCCCATGTTGAGCAATTGCAGGCTGAGGTTTTGCGCCGCCGCCAGGTGGCAGACGGCCACTGCCGGGTGCCGGTCGGTGCAAAGCTTGGCCTGCTGGGCACCGGCCTCCAGGCGCTTGGCGTCGGCGGGGTCCGCCAAGCTCAAGCCCAGGACGAGAGCGGCGCTGGCCTCGGCGTCCTCAGGGTTGGCCTTCAGGCGGGCTTGGGCCTGCTGTTCGAGTTCAGTGAACTTGCCGGCCTCGTGCAGCGACTCCAAACGAGCGTCCTTGAAGACGGCAGCTTGGGCACTGCCCAACGAGGTGCCCAAGGCCAGGGCGGCCAGGACGGCGGTGATCAAACGGGTGCGGCGCGTGTGGGGCGTTCTCATGGTCAGATGGCCTTCCGGGCGGGCGGTTGCGGCCTGAAAATTGAAGCGACTGGGCGATTGTTTTGGCTTGCTTGACTGCGCACACCACGTCTCGGACCAACCACGCCGTGCCGGTACTCAAGCACGGCGGGCCGAGACGAGTGACGCTGCGGACGGCCTGGCCAGCGCTGGCGTTGTTGGTCCTCGCCAGGCGTCACTCGTCAAGGCGGCGGCGTGCTTGATCGGGTGAAGTCCTGGGGCAGGCGGGCACGGGGCACAGTGGCGACCTCACCGCATTCACCGCACTGCCATGACAAGAATTCTTCGCCTTCTGTTGATCGGCCTCCTCAGCCTGCTTGCCCTGGTGGCGCTGGCGGCCGCCCTGTTTGCCTACTTTCTCTACACCCCCGAGCCCGAGCTGCCGCAGCTCTCCGGTACGCTCGGCAAGGCCTCCATGGAAGTGGCCGGCGTCAAGCGCAGCTACCGCACCTATGTGCCCAAGGGCCTGCCCAAGGGGGCGCCCCTGGTGCTGGTGCTGCACGGCTCGGGCGAGGGCCCGCAGGCCATTCGCGTGGGCACCGGCTATGGCTTCGAGCGCCTGGCCGACCAGCACGGCTTTGCCGTGGCCTACCCCAAGTCCTTTGGTTTTGACTGGAACGATTGCAGCTCCATCGGCAACACCGCCGTGGACGGTGTGCGCGCCGACGATGCCGGGTTCCTGGCGGCGCTCGTGGAGAAGCTGGTTGGCGAGCTCGGGGTCGATCCCGACCGCGTGTTTGCGGCTGGGGTGTCGAACGGTGGCTCGATGGCCCTGCGCCTGGCGCTGGAGCACCCGAAGCGCTACCGCGCGGTGGCCGCCGCGCTGGCCAACGTGCCGGCGCCGCAGAACTTCCAGTGCCAGCCTGTTGCGCAGCCCCCCTCGGTCATGATCCTGAATGGCACCGAGGACCCGCTGGTGCCCTACGCCGGCGGCGAGGTCAACTTGCTGGGGCTGTTCTACAAGGGGGGGGCAGGTCATCTCCTCCACCGCGTCGGCCCAGTACTTCGCGGACCGCCAATCCATTGCCGGCACGCCCCAGGTCAGCCTGACGAAAACGGCGCAAGGCACCCGTGGCGAACACACGCGCTGGCAAGCGGCCGACGGTCGGACCGAGGTCGAACTGGTGACCCTGCACGGCGCCGGACACGGGCTGCCCCAGCCCTGGGCGCGCCGCCCCCGTCTCCTGGGCCCTTCCCCCATGGAACCCAACGGGCCGGCCCTGATCTGGGCCTTCTTTGAGCGGCAATCGAAATGAGCGTCCTGCACATCAAGGTGCGCCATGGACCAGCGTGTGCCGCACGATGGCCAGGCCCAATGGGCCGGCGACCGTGGCAAGGAACTGCGGGAAGTCGACGTGCGCGGCGTCGTCGGCGCGGTCCGAGATGCTGCGCACGACCGCCAGCGGGATGTTGAAGGCATGGCAGACCTGGGCCACCGCTGCACCCTCCATCTCCACCGCCAGCGCGTCGGGCAGGGCGGCGCGCAGCGCGGTGCTCTCGGCGGCGGTGGCCACGAAGCGGTCGCCGCTGATGATCAGGCCGCGATGCAGCGCGCCGCCACGGACCGCCAGCGCGGCCTGGGCACCGCGGGCCACGGCGTCGCTGAACAAGGTGTCCACCGGGAAGCGGGACAAGCCGGTCAGCGGCACCTCGTGGCGGGGGAACAGGGGCGACGCATCCATGTCGTGCTGCAGTAGGGCGTTGGCCACCACCACGTCGCCCACCTTCACGCCGGCACCCAGGCCGCCGGCCACGCCGATGAACAGCATGCGCTCGACCTGGTAGTGGTCGATCAGCAGCGTGGCGGTGATGGCGGCCGCCACCTTGCCGATGCCGGCCAGCACGGCCACCACCGGCTGGCCGGCCAGGTGGCCAATCCAGAACTCGCGGCCGCCCACCTGCCCGATGGTGGCACCCTCGATCGCCGGCAGCAGCGCTGCCAGCTCTTCGCGCATCGCGGCGATCAGCGCCGTGCGTCGGCCGGCCCTGGTCACGGGTAGGTGGCCAGCACGCTGTCGATCCACGGCCCCATCACCGCGCCCACCTTGCGGTAACCGCCCGGGGTGAGGTGGATCTCGTTGACCCAGTCGCCCGAGACGCCGGTGGTGCCGGGCTTGGCGGGGACCACGGGCACCAACGTGGCACTGTCGAACACATGCACCTGTGGCAGCTCCTGCCCGGCCTTCAGCCACAGCAGGCGCAGGCGGTCGAACAACAGGTCGGCCACGCCTTGCCAATCGGCCTCGGGGATGCCGTAGTCGACCATCGCCGGGTAGAGCCAGCCCTTGGCCGCGCCCACCGTGCCCGAAGGCCGCACCACCGGCGGGCTGTAGGTGTGCAGGAACAGCGGGCGGCCGGCGCTGGGGCCCTGGTCGCGGCGGGTCACCAGATCCTCCAGGTTGACGCGCAGATAGCTGGCCAGCAGATCCCAGCCGGTGTCGCTCAGGTAGCGCTCCGGGCCGGCGACACCGGGGTGGACCGCCGCGGCTTCGGCCGGCGTCAGCAGGACCCGCGCGTTCAGCGGCGCCGGGCTGCCGTCGGCATTGACGGCACGTTGCTGGGCGGCGTCGATCAGGTCGTTGCCGCCGGCCGACAGCAGGATGGCTTCCCAATAGCTGGCGAAGTTCTTCTTGCGCAGCAGCTTGTCGAAGTAGGGGTCGTTGATGTTGTGCCCCATCTGCTGCAGCGTGTCGCCCGGGTAGGCGCAGCTGATGATCACCGTGCTGGGGCCGAATTGCTGCTGGTACAGCAGGTTCGAAACCTGCGGCAGGTTCAGCGCGCCGATGGTGAACCACGAGTCGCCCTCGGCCAGGAAGCGCCGGCCGAACTCGTCCAGCTTCAGCTGCAACTCGCTGCGGAACATCCAGTCCGCCGGGTAGACCACAGGCTTGTTCATGGCGCACTCCTTCGTCGTGGTGGGGCGACGTGATTCTGCAACGCCCGGCGATGTGTGCGGTACGGCCGCCGTACTTCAGTCTGGGGAGGTTCGCCGGGCTTGGGCTACCATCGCCCGGCCAGCGCGCAACGCGCCGGCAGCGTCGCTCGGACGGTTCCGGGCGCTCACGTTGAAGGTTCACCCATGAGTTCTGCCTCCCAGGGTCAGCGCCGCTTTGCGCGCATCGACCGCCTGCCCCCCTACGTCTTCAACATCACCGCCGAGCTGAAGCTGGCGGCCCGCCGCCGTGGCGAGGACATCATCGATCTCAGCATGGGCAACCCCGATGGGGCGACACCACCGCACATTGTGGCCAAGCTGGTCGAGGTGGCCCAGCGGCCGGACACCCACGGCTACTCGGCCAGCAAGGGCATCCCGCGGCTGCGCCGGGCCATCAGCCACTGGTACCGCGATCGCTACGGGGTCGAGATCGACCCCGACCGCGAGGCCATCGTCACCATCGGCAGCAAGGAGGGCCTGGCCCACCTGATGCTCGCCACGCTGGACCGTGGCGACACCGTGCTGGTGCCCGACCCGAGCTACCCGATCCACATCTACGGCGCGGTGATTGCCGGGGCCGACATCCGCTCGGTGCCCAACGTGCCGGGGGTGGATTTCTTCGCCGAGCTGGAGCGCACCATCCGCGGCAGCTACCCCAAGCCCAAGATGATGGTGCTCGGCTTCCCCAGCAACCCGACCGCGCAGTGCGTGGAGCTGGAGTTCTTCGAGAAGGTGATCGCGCTGGCGAAGAAGCACGACATCTTCGTGGTGCACGACCTGGCCTACGCCGACATCGTGTTCGACGGCTGGAAGGCGCCCAGCATCATGCAGGTCAAGGGCGCGAAGGACATCGCGGTCGAGTTCTTCACGCTCAGCAAGAGCTACAACATGGCCGGTTGGCGCATCGGCTTCATGGTCGGCAACCCGGATCTGGTGGCCGCGCTGGCGCGCATCAAGAGCTACCACGACTACGGCACCTTCACGCCGCTGCAGGTGGCGGCCATCGCGGCGCTGGAGGGCGACCAGCAATGCGTCAGGACAATAGCCGCCACCTACCAGAAGCGGCGCGACGTGCTGGCCAAGGGCCTGATCGAAGCCGGCTGGCCGGTCGACGTGCCCAAGGCCTCGATGTACATCTGGGCCAAGATCCCGCCGGCCTATGCGCAGCTCGGCTCGCTGGAGTTCGCCAAGCAGCTGCTGGAGAAGGCCAAGGTGTGCGTGAGCCCCGGCATCGGCTTCGGCGACCACGGCGACGACCATGTGCGCTTCGCGCTGATCGAGAACGAGAGCCGCATCCGCCAGGCCGTGCGCGGCATCAAGGCCATGTTCAGGGCCGACGGCGCCGCCGGCTAAAAGTTCGTCGTGACCGCGTCGACGACGGTGTAACCCTCGTCGACCACCGCCATCCAGCGCCACTTGTCGAAGGTGGTGCAGGGGTGCGAGATGCCCAGCGCGACGCGGTCGCCGACCTGCAGGCCGGCCCCGGCGTCGTTCAACCGCAGGTAGGCGTGCTGGTCGTTCATCTTGTCGATGGCCCAGGCGGCTGGGGCTGCGCTGGCGTGGCGCTCACCGGCCCGGGCGAACTTCAGCGGCACCGGCAGGCCCCAGTCGGCCGAGGCGTCGCGCTTGCCGGCGCCGAGGATCGCCAGCCCTGGCTCGGGGCAGGACTGGACGACGCACCAGACCTCCAGCGCCGCGCGCAGGCCGCTGGCGTCGGCGCATCCCAGGCGGCGGTTCACCGCCTGCACGTAGCGCCGGTATGCGCCGTCGTCGTGCGTGACATAACAACCCGAGCGCAGCAGGGCCTGCACGGGCCGGGCCGTCCGCAGCGGGCGAAGGCCCTGTGCCACCAGGTCGAACACCGCCGAGCCCCCGGCGCTGACGATGACCTCGTCGGCCTCGAACAGCGACTCGGCTTCGGCCGCCGAGACGAAGGCGTGCAAACGCGCCATCAAGCCCTCGACCAGGGCCGCGTCCCCGGCGTCGTCACCGGTGGCCCACAGGCCCTCGTAGGCCTCGACACCCACCAGCCGCAGCGCCGGGCTGGCGTGGATGCGCCGCGCCAGGGCCAGCGCGGCGGCGTCGTCGCGCGCGCCGGTGCGCCCGCCGGGCAGGCCCAGTTCCACCAGCACCTCGAAGGGCTCAGCGACGCCGGCCGCTTCGATCAGTGCCACCTGTTCGGGCGAGTCGACCAGGAAGGGGGCACGCAACCCGGAGTGGCCGTGCACCAGCGCCGCCAGCGCGGCCAGGTCCGCCGCCTGCAGCACCTGGTTGGCGATCAGCGCCCGTCGCACCCCGGCGGCCACGCCGACCGCCAGCTGCTGCACGTTGGCGAAGGTGATGCCCCAGGCGCCGGCAGCGAGCTGCGCCTGGAACAGCTGCGGCGACATGGTGGTCTTGCCATGCGGTGCGAAGCCGATGCCGGCCTCGTCCACCAGGCGTTGCATCCAGCCCAGGTTGTGGGCCAGCGCCTCGCGGCGGATCACCGCCAGTGGCAGCGGCAGGTCGCCGGCCAGCAGGTTCCAGCCCTGCGCGCCCACCTGCGAACGCCGCAGCGCCGGCGCGGCGGGCGGGTAGCCCTTGAAGCGAACCGGGTCGAGCAGGGGGTCGAGCAGCATCGCGGCCAAGCTTCAGTTGGGGTGGCCTTCGGCGGCCACCGGTTCCGGGTCGACGCGCAGGGCCCAGACCACGCCGGCCACCAACAGCGCGACGCCGGCCAGGGTGCTGGGCTGCGGCCAGTCGCCGCGCAGCCCATAGGCGTAGGCCAGGGCCGACAAGGTCTCGAAGACGATCAGCTGGCCCACCAGCGTGGTGGGCAGGCGCTGGCTGGCCTCGTTCCAGCACAGCGTGCCGAGCCACGACGAGAACAGGCCAATGGCGAACATCAGGCCGATGTAGGCCCCGGGGCGCGGGCCGAAGGGCATGGCCCATGGCGCGTCGGTGGCGGCGAAGACCACCCAGGTGCCGGCAAAGCCCAGCGCGGCCATCGGCAGCGTGGCGATGCCCTGCGCCGTGGCCCAGGTGCGCGGGCTGCGGTCGGCATGCGCGCGCAGCCAGTCGGCATTGCGGATCGGGTACCAGGTCCAGCAGGCCACCGCGCCCACCGCCAGCAGCGCGCCCAGGGCGTAGCGGCCCAGGTCGGCGTCAGGGTCGGCGCGCAGGTGCGCCAGCTCGACCTGGTTGACCAATGAAATGCCGGCGGCGATCAAGGCCAGCGAGGGTGCGAGCTTCAACCAGGGCAGCTTGCCGTCGCGCTTCGCGTCACGCAGGTTGGAGCTGATCGCGATGACCACCGGCAGGGTGCCGATGATCATCGTCGGCAGCGGCCCGCCGGCGCGCTGGATGGCCGAGGCCAGGCACAGGTAGTAGACGAGGTTGCCCACCAGCGAAAGCTTGCCCGCCTCGACCCAGTCGGCCCGGGTCAGCTGGCGCAGGCCGGCACGGTCCAGCCAGGCCAGCGGCAGCGCGATCAGGCCGAAGGCCAGGTAGCGGCCGAAGGACAGCATGACAGCCGGGTAATCGGCCAGCAGCAGCGGGCCGACGAAGACCAGGCCCCACATCAGGCCGGCCGCGAGAGCGAAGAGGGTTCCGATCCACATCAGGGCCGCAGCTTAACCGCGGCCCCGGTGCGTACGCTTCACCTGAAGCGTTCCGCCCCTGCGGGGGCAACTTTCCTGCGTCTTCTCGCTCGAACGGGTCGCCCGCCGGACCCGTCCATCCCACACTTGTGTTGGTGAGCCCCATGCTTGAATGCCAAGATGGCGGCGGGAGCCAACCAGATCACCTCGACATGACATCACGCCTGAAGCACCTCTGCCTTTCACTCGCCCTGTGTGGCGCCGCGCTGTCGGCCGTGGCCGCCGACGACCCGGTGCCCAGCATGACCAAGCGCCTTGGCCAGGCTGCGCTGGAGGTCAAGGTCGGCGAGCCGGCCAAGGGCTACGCGGTGATCATCGGCGGGGCGTTGAAGTCCGACAACGACGAGGTCTGGGGCCGCATGGTCGAGCTCTCGGGCGGCAGGGGTGCGCGCTGGGTGGTCTTCGGCACCGCCTCGGAGGTGCCGGACCGGGCCGGCCGCCGCGCTGCCGAGCTGCTGGAGCGGCGCGGCGCGGTGGCCGAGTCGATGCCGGTGGCACCGCAGCTCAAGTGGGTGGATCTGGACAAGGCGGTGCGCGACCCGGCGCTGCTCGACCTGGTGCAGAACGCCCAGGGCGTGTTCTTCACCGGCGGCGCCCAGGAGCGCATCGTCGACACCTTCAAGCCCGGCGGCCACGAGACGCCGATGCTGAAGGCCATCTGGGCCGTCTACCGCCGCGGTGGCGTGGTGGCCGGCACCTCGGCCGGCGCGGCCATCATGAGCACCATCATGTTCCGCGATGCGCTGAGCGTCATCAACGTGATGAAGGGCCAGTTGCGCGAGGGCAAGGAGATCGACCACGGCCTGGGCTTCGTCGGCCCCAACCTGTTCGTCGACCAGCACTTCCTCAAGCGCGGCCGCTTCGGCCGCATGATCCCGCTGATGCTGGCCAAGGGCTACAAGCTGGGCCTGGGGGTGGACGAGAACAGCGCCGCCATCGTGCAGGGCGACATGGTCGAGGTGCTGGGTGGCAAGGGCGCGCTGCTGATCGACCTGAACGATGTCAAGACCGACCCGGCCATGGGTGCGCTGAACCTCACCGGCGCGCGCCTGACCTACCTGGACAAGGGCGACCGCTTCGATCTCGGCCTGCGCCGCATCACCCCGCACGAGCGCAAGCGACGCGGCCAGTTCCTGGACCCGAACGCGCCCGGCTACAAGCCCGAGTTCACCAACGACCCCTTCTACATCGACATGCTCAGCGACACCACGCTGGCCAACGCGATGGGTTTCCTGATCGACAGCAACCAGAAGGAGGTCCGCGGCCTGAGCTTCGACCCCAAGGCCCCGGCGGCCGACCCGCTGGCAGACTTGGGGTTTTCCTTCCGGCTGTACAAGGGCCGGGACAGCGTGGGCTGGTACTCTGACGAGCAGGGCGCGGACGAATACTCCGTCGCCAACCTGTACCTGGACATCGCGCCGGTGCGCATCAGCCGCCCGCTGTTCGCGCCCTGGTCGCCCCGCTGACACCGCCAAAACCCCCTCTCGCCAGGAGCCGCACCACACCATGCCACGCCGTCGCCACCTCCTCGCCCTGGCCGCCTGGGCCAGCCTGTCCCTGCTGGCCGCGGCCGGTGCCCAGGCCCAGAGCCCGGGCTGGACGAAGATCCGCGTCGGCGTCGAGGGGGCCTACCCGCCTTTCTCCGAGGTGGGCACCGATGGCAAGCTGAAAGGCTTCGACATCGACATCGCCAACGCCCTGTGCGCCCACCTGAAGGCCGAGTGCGTGCTGGTGCCGCAGGAGTGGGACGGCATGATCCCGGCGCTGCAGGCGCGCAAGTTCGACGCCATCGTCGCCTCGATGGCGATCACGGAAGAGCGCAAGAAGGCGGTCAACTTCACCGACAAGTACTACAACACGCCGGCCTGGCTGGTCGGCAAGGTGGGCACGCCGCCGGACCAATCCGCTGCGGCCTGGAAGGGCAAGCGCATCGGCGTGCAGCGCACCACCACCCATGACCGCTATGTGACCCAGTACTTCAAGGGCAGCGAGATCGTGCGCTATGCCAAGCAGGACGAGGTCTTTCTCGACCTGGCCGCCGGCCGCATCGACGCCATGCTGTGCGACTCCATCGCCGCCGACCAGGGCTTCATCAAGAAGCCCATGGGCAAGGGTTTCGCACCCATCGGCCCGGCCATCGACGACCCGGCGATCTTCGGCACCGGCTCGGGCATTGCGGTGCGCAAGGCCGACACCGACCTGCAGAAGAAGCTCAACGAGGCCATCGCCGGCATTCGCGCCAATGGGGTCTACAAGAAGATCCAGGACAAGTACTTCGACTTCGACGTCTACGGCAAGTAGCCCCGGCGGAGGAGGCGGATGCTGCTCGGTTATGGCGCCAGCCTGCTGGAGGGCGCGGCGCTGACCCTGGTGGTCGCGATGGCGTCGCTGGCCATCGCGCTGGCGCTGGGCCTGCTGGGCGCGATCGCCAAGCTCTCGCGCCTTCGCCTGCTGCGCTGGCCGGCCGAGGCCTACACCACGCTGATCCGAGCGGTGCCTGATCTGGTGATGATGCTCACCGTGTTCTACGGCGGGCAGTTGCTGGTGAACCGGCTGGGCGACCATTTCGGCTGGGGCTTCATCGACATCGACCCCTTCATCGCCGGCGTGCTGACCATCGGCTTCATCTTCGGCGCCTACTTCACCGAGGTCTTCCGCGGCGCGGTGCTGGCGGTGCCGCCGGGCCAGCGCGAGGCGGCGCTGGCCTTCGGCATGACCGGCCGGCAGGTGCTCACCCGGGTGGTCGGCCCGCAGATGCTGCGGCACGCACTGCCTGGCCTCTCCAACAACTGGCTGGTGATGATCAAGAGCACCGCCATCGTCTCGGTGATCGGCCTGTCGGATCTGATGAACCGTGCCTCGCAGGCGGCCGGCGCCACCCGAGAGCCCTTCCTGTTCTACCTGGCGGCTGGCGGTATCTACCTGGCCTTCACCTCGCTGTCCGAGCTGGGTTTTGCCTGGCTGCAGCGGCGCCTGGGCGTGGGCACCCGCCGGGTGCAGATGTAGG
>JADMKA010000212.1 GCA_018780145.1 Vitreoscilla sp.
TCGTCAACAGCCAGAACGTGCGCGACCTGCGCCAGCCCTTCGGCGGCACCAAGGCCAGCGGCACCGGCCGCGAGGGCGGCACCTGGAGCTACGAGGTGTTCCTGGAACCCAAAAACGTGGCCGTGTCACTGGGATCGCATCACATTCCCCATTGGGGAGTGTGAGCAGCAACTGTTCAAACTCAAGGAGACTCACCATGGGCAAAGTCGCACTCGCCGCCAAGATCACCCACGTGCCGTCGATGTACCTGAGCGAGCTGGACGGCCCGCGCAAGGGCACCCGCCAGGACGCCATCGACGGCCACGTCGAGATCGGCCGCCGCTGCCGCGAGCTGGGCGTCGACACGATCGTGGTCTTCGACACGCACTGGCTGGTCAATGCGAGTTACCACATCAACTGCGCGCCGAAGTTCGCAGGCACCTACACCAGCAACGAGCTGCCGCACTTCATCAGCAACCTGGAGTACGCATTCCCAGGCAACCCCGAACTCGGGCAGATGCTGGCGCGTGTGTGCAACGAGCATGGCGTGGAAGCGCTGGCGCACCCCGCCACCACGCTGGGCCCTGAGTACGGCACGCTGGTGCCGATGCGCTACATGAACGCCGACCAGCACTTCAAGGTGGTGTCGGTGTCGGCGCTGTGCACCGTGCACTACCTGAACGACAGCGCGCGCCTGGGCTGGGCGATGCGCCGTGCGGTGGAAGCGCACTACGACGGCACGGTGGCCTTCCTGGCCAGCGGCAGCTTGAGCCACCGCTTCGCGCAGAACGGGTTGGCACCCGAGTTTGCGTTCAAGGTCTGGAGCCCCTTCCTCGAAACGCTGGACCACGCGGTGGTGGATCTCTGGAAGTGCGGCGACTGGAAGACCTTCTGCGAGATGCTGCCCGAGTACGCGAGCAAGGGCCACGGCGAAGGCTTCATGCACGACACCGCGATGCTGCTCGGCGTGCTCGGCTGGTCGGCCTACGACGGCAAGGCCGACGTGGTGACACCGTACTTCGGCGCGTCGGGCACCGGGCAGATCAATGCCGTCTTTCCGGTCACGCCGCAGGACGGCCGTGCGGTGCCGAAGGCCGTGGCCTCGTCGGCCGACGGCTTCTCGACCGTCGCGACACGGCTCTAGCGAGAACGCCATGCCCCACCTCGTCATCCTCTACAGCGGCAACCTCGACGCGCGCACCGACGTGTCGGTGCTCTGCCGCAGCCTGGCCGACACCATGCTCGCGCAACGTGACGAAGCTGGCAAACCGGTCTTTCCACCCGGCGGCACGCGTGTGCTGGCTTACCCCGCCCCACACTTCGCCATCAGCGACGGCGGCACCGCCGGGCGCGCCGCGGGCGGCGATGGTGACTACGGCTTTGCCTACCTGAACCTGCGCATGGGCCGCGGCCGCACTGAGGCCGTGCAGCAAGGCGTCGGCCACGCGCTGATGGCCGCGGCCCAGGCGCACCTCGCGCCCTTGATGGCCGCGATGCACCTGGGCGTGACGCTGCAGATCGACGTCGGCGCCGAAGTGTTCGATGCCAAGCACAGCAGCCTGCACCCCCTCTTCAACAAGCCCGTCTGATCCCTGTTCTGACCCATGTTCCCACCATGCTGACACCCGACATCACTGCCAAGCTCGCCCAGGAGCTCTACGACGCGCGCAAGAGCCGCACCCCCGTGCGCCACTTCTCGAAGCGCTTCCCGGAGATGAGCATCGACGACGGCTACGCCATCCAGCGCGCCTGGGTCCAGCTCGAGCTGGCGGATGGCCGAACCATCAAGGGCCGCAAGATCGGGCTGACCTCGCGCGCTATGCAGCAGGCCAGCCAGATCACCGAGCCCGATTTCGCGCCGCTGATGGACGACATGTTCTTCGCCCAGGGTAGCGACATCGAGGCCAGCCGCTTCATCGCCCCGCGCGTCGAGGTCGAGCTGGCGTTCATCCTGGGCAAGCCGCTGAAGGGCCCGGGCGCAACGCTGTTCGACGTGCTCTCGGCCACCGAGTACGTGAGCCCGGCCATCGAGATCATCGATTCGCGCATCGAGCAGTTGGACCGCGAGACCCAGGTCATGCGCAAGGTCCAGGACACCATCAGCGACTTCGCCGCCAACGCCGGCATCGTGCTCGGCGGCCGGCCGGTGCGGCCCCACGACGTCGACCTGCGCTGGGTCGGCGCGCTGCTCCACAAGAACGGCGTCATCGAGGAGACCGGCCTGGCCGCCGGGGTACTCAACCACCCGGCCACCGGCGTGGCGTGGCTGGCCAACAAGATCGCACCTTACGACGAGCAGCTCAACGTTGGCGACGTGGTCTTGGCGGGCTCCTTCACCCGACCGACATCGGCCAGGGCCGGCGACAACTTCCATGTCGACTACGGGCCGCTCGGCTCTGTCGCGTTTCGCTTTGTCTGAACGGAGCCCCATGCCATGCAAACGCCCGTCAACCCATTCAAGCAAGCGCTCAAACAAGGCCGTGTGCAGATCGGCCTGTGGGTCGGCCTGGCCGATGCCTACGCCATCGAGGCCATGGCCGGTACCGGCTTCGACTGGCTGCTGATCGATGGCGAACACGCGCCGAACGACCTGCGCACCGTGCTCGGCCAGTTGCAGGCCGTGGCGCCCTACCCCACGCACCCCATCGTGCGGCCGGTGATCGGCGACGTGGCGCTGATCAAGCAATTGCTGGACGTCGGCGCGCAGACGTTGCTGATCCCGGTGGTCGAGACCGCCGAGCAGGCGGCCACGCTGGTGGCGGCCACGCGCTACCCGCCACGCGGCATCCGCGGCGTGGGCGCGGCGCTGGCGCGCTCGTCGCGCTGGAACCAGATCGGCGACTACCTGCACACCGCCGACGAACAGATGTGCGTGCTGCTGCAGGTCGAAACCCGGAAGGGTGTCGACAACCTGGCCGCCATCGCCGCCACCGAAGGGGTGGACGGCGTCTTCTTCGGCCCGGCCGACCTGTCCGCATCGATGGGCCTGCTCGGCCAGCCCGGCCACTCGGATGTGCAGCGCGCGATCCTCGACGGCATCGCCGTGGTTCGCGCCGCCGGCAAGGCGCCGGGCGTGCTCGCAGCCGACCCCCAACTCGCACGCCTGTACCTCGATGCCGGCGCGCTGTTCGTCGCCGTCGGTGTCGACACCACCTTGCTCACCCGCGCCTGTCGCGACCTGGCGGCTGCCTTCAAGCACAGCGGCGACAAGACCGCCTCGGCGAGGCCGGCCACCGGCGGCGCGTACTGAAGCGGTGTGCCCCACCTGTGCGCCTTGACATCCCACATCTCTCCCGGACCGCACCCCCATGCTCAAGCTGAATGACCCCTCCTTGCTGCGCACGCAGTGCCTGATCGACGGCGCCTGGGTCGGCGCCGACGACGGCCGCACGCTGGATGTGACCAACCCCGCCAACGGCGAGACGATGGCCTGGGTGCCCAACGCAGGTGCCGCCGAAACCCGGCGCGCCATCGCAGCGGCCGAGCGGGCCCTGGTCGGTTGGAAGGCGCAGACCGCAGAGGCGCGCGCACGCGTGCTGCGCCGCTGGTTTGACCTGATGGTGGCGAACCAGGAGGATCTGGCCCTGATCATGACCAGCGAGCAGGGCAAGCCGCTGGCCGAATCGCGCGGCGAGATCGCCTACGCCGCGGCCTATGTGGAATGGTTCGCCGAAGAGGCGCGCCGTGTCTATGGCGACCTGGTGCCCTCGCCCTGGGGCGACAAGCGCATCGTCGTCACCAAGGAACCGGTGGGCGTGTGCGCGGCGATCACGCCGTGGAACTTCCCGGCCGCCATGATCACCCGCAAGGTGGCGCCGGCCTTGGCGGCAGGTTGCACCGTCGTCGTCAAGCCTGCCTCGCAGACGCCGCTGTCGGCGCTGGCCCTGGCCGAGCTCGCGCTGCGTGCCGGCGTGCCGGCGGGTGCCTTCAGCGTCGTGACGGGCAGCGCCACAGCGATCGGCGGCGAGCTCACCACCAGCCCGGTGGTTCGCAAGCTCACCTTCACCGGCTCGACCGAGATCGGCCGCCTGCTGGCCGCGCAATGCGCGCCGACGCTCAAGCGCCTGTCGCTCGAACTCGGCGGCAACGCGCCCTTCATCGTGTTCGACGATGCCGATCTGGACGCCGCCGTGGCCGGCGCCATCGCCTCGAAGTTCCGCAACACCGGCCAGACCTGCGTTTGCAGCAACCGCCTGCTGGTGCAGGACGGCGTCTACGATCTGTTCGCTGAAAAGCTCGGCCAGGCAGTAGCCCAGCTCAAAGTGGGCAACGGCATGCAGGCCGAGGTCTCGCAAGGCCCCCTGATCGATGCGCCGGCGCTGGCCAAGGTCGAGGAGCTGGTGGCCGATGCGCTGGCCCAGGGTGCGCGCTGTGTTGCCGGCGGCAAACGCCATGCGCTGGGCGGCACCTTCTACGAGCCCACCATCCTGGCCGACGTGACGCCGGCGATGAAGCTCGCCGGCGAGGAGATCTTCGGCCCGGTGGCGCCACTGTTCCGCTTCAAGACCGAAACTGAAGCGGTCGCGATGGCCAACGACACCGAGTTCGGGCTGGCGTCCTACTTCTTCTCGCGTGACCTCGCCCGCGTCTGGCGCGTGGCCGGCGCGCTCGACGTCGGCATGGTGGGCATCAACACCAGGATCATCAGCACGGCCGTCGCGCCGTTCGGCGGCGTCAAGCAATCGGGCATGGGGCGCGAGGGCTCGCGCTACGGCATCGAGGGCTACATCGACACCAAGTACCTGTGCATGGGCGGCCTGTGAACGCCGCCACACATGAACCAAGGAGAACACCGTGAGTGACAACAAGTTTCCCGCCGCCGCCGCCCCACGCCCCAGCCGTTGCTCGCCCGAGGAATGGGACGCCCGCGTCCGGCTCGCCGCGGCCTACCGCATCGTCGACCACCTCGGCTGGGGCGAGCTGATCTACAACCACATCTCGCTGCGTGTGCCGGGCCCGGAGCCGCACTTCCTGATCAACCCCTTCGGCCTGCACTACTCCGAGGTGCGCGCCTCCAACCTGGTGAAGGTGGACGTGAAGGGCAACATCGTGGGCCACAGTGACTGGCCGATCAACCCGGCGGGCTTCACCTTCCACGGCAAGATCCACGAGCAGTTGCCCGATGTGCACTGCGTGATGCACGTGCACACCACGCCGACGATGGCGGTGTGCTGCCTCGACGAAGGCCTGTCCTACACCAACTTCTACGCGGCACAGCTGTTCGGCAAGGTGGCGTACCACGAGTTCGAGGGCATCACCGTGCACGCCGACGAAGGGGCGCGGATCCTCGCGAGTGCCGGCGACAAGCCGGTGCTGCTGCTGCGCAACCATGGGCCGGTGACGATGGGCCACACGCTGGCGCAGTGCCTGAGCCTGATGTGGCTGGTCAACCGCGCCTGCGAGATCCAGATGGCCACGCTGAGCATGGGCAAGCCGCGCGCGATCGCCCAGCCGGTGCTGGAGAGCTGCGTGCGCGACTCGCTGAACTTCGACGCCAAGTACGGCGCCGGCCAGGATGCATTCGATGCGCTGCAACGCATCGTCGACCGCATCGACCCCACCTACCGCAGCTGAGATCGAGGCTTGGCTGCAGCAAGCAGTGGCGGGGCTACGCTTTGATCAGCTGGACAGTGAACAACGCCTCCTCCACACCCCGCGGGCCGTCGGCGAAGGCCAGCCAGCGGCAGGACTCGGGATTGCGGTCGACGAAGTCTGCGCCGGCCCGAAGGCTCCCCTTGTCCTTCAGCCAGTAGGTCTGGGTCGTCACCGCAAGGTGGCCGCTCGCCTCGAAGCGCCAGTGAATGTGGCGACGCCTGGCCCCATAGTGGCCGGGAACGATGCTGTCGAAGGCAAAGCGCCCCTGCGCATCGGTCTTCGTGCTGCCACGCAGGTTGATCTCGGCCGGGTGGTAGCGACCGACGTCGCCATTGCCGTTCGGGTGGTAGTTGCCATCCGAGTCGCAATGCCAGATTTCAACCTTCACCCCGGCGAGCGGGGTCATTCCGTCGACGCCGCCATGAACGACACCGCTCACCCGCATGGGTTTGCCGCGCGCGCGGCGCATGTTGATGTCCACAGCGGGCGCGACGTTGCGCACGAAGAAGGGCCCCTCCACGGCTGCGCCTGTGGGCCCGCACCTGGCGGAACAGTCTGAAGGCGCGCACTCGGCGGGGCCCTGAGCCCGTACCAGGCCCGCAGGCGCGGCAGCGAGCAACGCGCCCGCGGTGCGAATGAGGCGATGACGGGTGATCACTCTCTTGGCCTCCACGGCGGGCAGCCGTTCATGGCGCGCACCCATCAAGGCCGCGCACCAGCGGCGCGGCGCCGTAGCACCAGCCGCACAGCGGGTCGTGGATGTAGTGGAGGGTCGGTGTCGACATGGTCTTCCTCCGTTGGGGTTCAGTCAGCTCACCATTTCATCTCGCCCTTGTTGACCTTGGCGCCAATTTCCAGCGCGATGCCCAGGCCAGCATCAGGATATGCCTTCTTCATCGCCTCGATCAGGGCGCCGCTGTTGGCGGCCTTGGGCAGCTCCTGCTCGTAGCGTGCCAGGTAGGCCTGGCTCCAGGCGAGCTGCGAGGCGTCGTGCTTCTGGCCCGGCTGGCTGTGGCCCGGGATCACGGCCACGGGTTGCAGCGCGGCCATGGTGCCGAGCTTCTTCGCCCAGTCGGCGCGCTCCTGCACGCTCTGCGCATCGGCCGTCCACAGGTGCAGCCCGGCGTACACGTTCACGCCGCCGGCGATCGTCTTGATCGACGGGATCCACACGTAGCTGCGGTGCGGCAGGCTGTCGTCCAGCCCGCGGATCTCCAGGGTCTGGCCTTCCAGCGCGATCGTGTTGCCGGGCAGCACCTCGGGCAGCGGCACGTTCTTCGGTGCGTTGGCACCCATGCGCGGGCCCCAGACCTGCAGCTTGGTGGCCAGTGTGGCCTCGATCTTCTTCAGCGTGGGCGCCGTGGTCACGACCTTGGCCTCCGGGAAGTACTGCTTGATCACCTCGATGCCGAAGTAGTAGTCGGGATCGGCCTGGCTGATGTAGATGGTCCTCAGCGTCTTCTTGCTGTCCAGCACCATCGCGGCAATGCGCAACGCGTCGGCACGCGTGAAGCCGGTGTCGAGCAGCACCGCATCGGTCTTGCCGGCCACCAGCACGGCATTGACGTGGAAGCTCGCACCGTCCGCGTTGTAGACCTGCACGGTCAGCGGCGGGGCCGGCTGGGCCGCGGCGTTGGTCGCGACGATGCCCAGCGTGATCGCTGCGGGCAGGAGGGCCAGGGTCAGGGTCTTGAAGGTCTTCATCGGGTGCTCCATCGGGGCGGTTATCGATGGGCAGACTTTATTGATTCAATGGAAGTGGATAAACTCCATTCAGCTCAATATATTGTCAACCTGATCGATTCAATTCATGGACCATCTGGGCGCCATCCGCACCTTCGTCGAAATCGCTGATCAGGGCAGCCTGACACGCGCCGCCGAGGTGCTGGATTTGTCTCGCGCCATGGTCAGCCGCCATCTGGAAGGGTTGGAGCGGTGGCTGGGTGCGCGGCTGCTGCATCGCACGACACGCCGCGTGAGCCTCAGCGAGGCCGGGCTGGAGGCCCTGCCCCGCCTGCGCCAGATGCTCGAACTGGCCGCCGACCTGCAGGCGGTCTCGGGTGCGCGCCGGGCCGAACCCACGGGCAAGCTGCGCATCACGACCAGCCTGTCGTTCGCAATGTCGTGCCTCACCCAGGCCATCGTGGATTTCCAGGGCCGGCACCCGCGCATCGAGGTGGAGCTCTTGACCGTGGACCGAACAGTCGACCTGGTCGGCGAACGGATCGACCTGGCCGTGCGCATCACCAACCGCCTGGACGATGGCGTGGTGGCGCGCAGGCTCGCAAGCTGCCGTTCGGTGCTTTGCGCGTCACCGGCCTACCTGAAACGTCGCGGGCATCCGGCGCAGCCAGAAGACCTCAAGGCGCATGACTGCATCACGCAGGCCTTTGGCGCGGGCGCCGAATACCGGCTTCGACAGGCCGGCCGGTTGACAACCGTGGACGTGAAAGGCCCGCTGTCGGGCAACGAGACCGCGATAGTGCGTCAGGCAGCCCTGGCCGGTGCCGGCATCGCGATGCTGCCCACCTACTTCGTCGGCGATGAGCTCAGGCGCGGCGCGCTGGTGCGTCTGTTACCGGACCACGAGCCCGAGCCACTGGGCATCCACGCCGTGTACCTGTCGCGCCAGCACCAGCCCCTGCCGTTGAAGCTGCTGATCGAGTTTCTGGCCGAACGCTTTGGCGGTGATGTCGCGCCTTGGGATCGGCCGGACACTGTGTTGCCTACGCAGCGCAGCCCAGGCCGAAGCAAGCCCCGCTGAACCGCGCCGTGCCTGGCGGCCACCCGCGCCAACGCAGTCAGCGTGCCGCGCGCCAGGCACCGTTCTGCACCGACAGCACGAAGCGCGCGCGGTCGTCGTAGCCAAAGTGGTCCTTGGTGCTGTACTTCAGCACGCCCTGAGGCACCACCACCTCACCCACGGTCTCCAGGGCCTCTTTCAGCGCAACGCGAAACTCCTTGCTGCCGGGCTTGGCCTTCTTGAGGGCCAGCGGCACGACCTTGTCCAGCAGCAGCTTGCCGCACCAGATGTTGGCGGCAAACTGGTTGTAGCTGCCGGCGCCGTACTTGCCTTCGTACAGCGCGATGAACTCTTGCGCCACCTTCTTGGACGGGTGGCTGTCGGGCAGCTGGTCGGGGCCCACGGCGGGGCCGGACAGGCCCAGCGTGCCTTCGATGTCTTTGCCTCCCATGCGGATCAGGTCGGGCGCCACGGCGCTGTAGGTCTGGTAGATCTTGCCCTTGTAGCCGCGATCCAGCAGCGCCTTTTGCGGCATCAGCGCGCCACTGCCGGAGGCCACCACCAGCACCGCGTCGGGGTTGCTGGCCACCACCTTCAGCGCCTGGGCGGTGACGCTTGTGTCGTTGCGTGCAAAGCGTTCGACGGCACTCACCTTCACCCCCGCGGCGTTGGCCTGGCGGGACATGTCGCGCAGCCACCTTTCGCCGTACGAGTCGGAGTAGCCGAGAAAGCCGAAGCTCTTGATGCCGGTGGCCACCATGTGCCCCACCGTGCCTTCGGCCATCAGCGCGACGCCCTGCGGCAGGCGGAAGGTGTAGGCATCGCGGCCGTCGGCCAGCTCGATGGGCGCGGCGGAAAGCTGCGGTGTCTGCGTTTCCAGCGCCACCTCGGCGATGGCGATGCCGGCCGGGCTGGCGGTGGAGCCGATGATCAGGTCCACCTTGTCTTCACTGGCCAGCTTGCGGGCGTTCTTGGACGCCTGGGTCGGGTCTGTGGCGTCGTCCAGCACGATGAAGCGCAGCTTCTCGCCGGCGATTTCAGTGGGGAACAGCGCTATGGTGTTGCGCGGGGCGATGCCCAGCGCCGCGGCCGGGCCGGTGATGCTGAAGCTGACGCCGATGACGATCTCGGCCTGTGCCGGCGTGGCGGCGAACAGAGCCGATGCGACAGCGGTGGCCAGCAGGCCGCGGGGGAACAGGGAAGCAGAAGTCAACATGGGGCGGGGCTTTCGATGCAAGGCACTCAGGCGGGTTGGCGAGCGGGTGCGCCGGTTGGCGCGGCGACGGTCTGGGCTGGCGCGGCCGCCCTCTCAGCGTCCACCCGCTGCTTCACCAGCCAGCGGAACTGGCCCAGCGCCGCGTCGGCCGGGATGGGTTGCATGGGCCGCTCGGGCGAGGCGCGCATCTGCGCCTGCTGCGCTTCGATCATCTGCTTGTCTTCGCCGAAGGCGACGAGCAGACTCTGGTAGAGCGATTCACCGATGGTCGCGTCGTCCTGGCGGAACTTGTGCGCCTGCATGAAAAAGTAGTGGGTGCTGGTCTCGGTCTCGGGCGTCAGGGCCTGGCAACTGTGGAACTGCAAGGCGCCAGCCATGTCGTCATCGGCCGTGTCGGCGGGCTTCACGTGCGAGTGCATCAGCAGCACGGCCGGCAGGGTGAAGTCGTAGACGAACTGGCGGTTCACCACTGACGGCAGGCTGGCCAATCGGGTGTGGAAGGGCGCGGGCACGGTGTTGCGCACGTCGCGGGTGATGCGCAGGCCGTGCGGCAGCTTCTCGATCCTGGGCTTCACCTCGGCGATACCGGTGGAGCCGCCCAGCGTCTTCTCGTGCACGTAGCTGAGGTGCGAGAAGTCCAGCAGGTTGTCGCAGATCAGCAAGTAGTCGGCCTGGTAGTGCAGGTAGCCACCGGGCTTGTAGGCCCAGTCCGGGTGTTTGAGCGAGAACGTGTCGGGCAGCAGGGACTCGTCGGCCCGTGCAGGGTCGCCCATCCAGATCCACAACCAGCGGTCGCGTTGCACGATGGGGTAGCTGCGCTGGCACAGGCCGGGCGCGATGCGCTCCTGGCCGGGTACCTCCACGCATCGGCCGTCGGCCCCGAAGCGCAGGCCGTGGTACATGCAGCGCACGGTGTCGCCCACCTTGCGGCCGAGCGAGAGTGGCGCCTGGCGGTGGGCGCAGCGGTTGTCCAGCGCCACCGGCGTGCCGTCGGCCTTGCGGTACAGCAGCACCGACTCGCCGAGGATGGTGCGGGCCATCAGCGTGTCGCCCAGCAGCTCGTGCTCCCAGGCCGCCACGTACCAGCAGTTGCGTATGAACATCGCCAAGCTTGTCTCCGTTGATCCGAGGCCCAAGCGCCTCGGGTTTGTCTTGAGTCAAGCCATTCTGCGGAGCGATCTACTATCTCTCAATGCGCAAGACTGGTGTTTCGGTATCTGCCAAAGAGATAAAAGGGTTTGACCTGAACCTGCTGCGGGTGCTGGTGGCACTGCACGCGACGCGCCATGTCTCGCGCGCGGCGCAACAGCTGGGCATGAGCCAGTCGGGCTTCAGCACCGCGCTGAACCGCTTGCGGCAGCGCCTGGCCGATCCACTGTTCGTGCGCACGGTGGACGGCATGGCACCCACGCCGCGCGCGCTGCAGATGATCGACACCGCACGCAGCGTCCTGGCCAGCGTGCAAACCGGCATCCTGGGCCAACCGGTATTCGACCCGGCCAGCAGCCGCACCGAGTTCAGGCTGGCGATGGCGGACGTGGGCGAGGTGGTGGTGATGCCGCGGCTGATGCCCCACCTGCGGGCGTTGGCGCCCCATGCCTGCGTGAGCTGCTTCCCGGTGCCATCCCGCGAGCTGGAAGCGGCCATGCAGGCGGGCGAGGTGGACCTGGCCATCGGCTACTTCCCGGACCTGGACAAGCAGGCGTTCTTTCACCAGCGCCTGTACCAGCACACCTTCGGCTGCCTGATCGGCCACGCCCACCCGCTGGCCAACCGGCCGCTGACCGAGCGCAGCTTCTGCGAACTGGGCCACGCGGTGGTCAGCTCGCCGGCGCGCAGCACGGTGCTGTTCGAAACCTTTCTGGCCAAGCGTGGCCTGGAGCGCCGGGTGGCGCTGCGCACGCCGCACCACATGAGCCTGCCCTTCATCATTGCCGAGACCGAGCTCATCGCCACCTTGCCGCTCGCTGCGGCCGACCGGTTTGCCCGGCACGGCGCGGTGAAGCTCGTGCGCCTGCCCTTTGCACCGCCCGTCTTTCCGGTGCAGCAGTACTGGCACCGGCTGCACCACCACGATGTACGAAGCCGCTGGCTGCGTGCGCAGGTGGCGGCGCTCTTCAATGACGTGACGGACGAATGGCGCGACCTGGAACTGGCGCTGTACGGGCGATTGCCAGGCCGCAAGAAGTAGGCTGGCCCAGCGACATTGAAGCGGTTCGCCGCAGGATCACATGCCCAGAAGCCACAAAGCAAAAGGCACCTGACGCGATGTGCGCCAAGTGCCTGCTCCCGTGAGGGATGTGTTGGTGGGCCCTGAAGGATTCGAACCTTCGACCAACGGATTAAGAGTCCGCTGCTCTACCAACTGAGCTAAGAGCCCCGAATGTCCTTGTTGCAAGCCTGGGGGTGAACGCCGGGCTGCCGCAAGTGGTGGGTTGTGCAGGATTCGAACCTGCGACCAACGGATTAAAAGTCCGCTGCTCTACCGACTGAGCTAACAACCCTTACCGGTAGAGCCTTAGATCATATCACGCACTTTCTGCGCTTGTGAAGGGGTGTGGCTCGGCAAGCACAGGGCGATCACCTCGCCGGCCGCTGCCATGCCAAAGCTCGCGGTGACCGTGACGCTGGAGCCGTAGCCATGGCAGTTCAGGCTGCCGTCGTTCGCATCGCATTGCGCGGCCTCCGGCGGGGCCACGCTTTCACGTGAGAACACGCAGCGGATGCCGATGCGGCCCTGCCCCGCCTGGGTGGCCCCGTTCTCGCGCCGCAGGCGGTTGCGCAGCGAGGCCAGCAGCGGGTCGTGGGTCACGGCGGCCAGGTCGTCGATGTCGAGCTTGTGCGCCTGGCGCTTGCCGCCGGCCGCGCCGCAGCAGACCAGCGGGATGCGCTCGCGCAAGGCCCAGGCCGCCAGGGCCTGCTTGGCGCGCACCTGGTCGCAGGCGTCGATCACGGCATCCACCGGGCCGGGCAGCAGGCCGGGCCAGTTGCCCGGCTCGACGAACTCGTCGACCAACGACAGCTCGCAACCCGGATGGATGTCCCGCACCCGTTGGGCCAGGGCCTCGCCCTTGGACATGCCCAGCGTGGCGCCGAGGGCCTGGATCTGGCGGTTGATGTTGGATTCGGCGACATGGTCCATGTCGATCAGCACCAGCCCGGCAATGCCGCTGCGGGCCAGCGCCTCCACGGCCCAGGAGCCCACGCCGCCCAGGCCGACCACCGCCACGTGCAGGCCGCGCAGGCGCGCATAGCCGGCGTCGCCGTACAGGCGGCGCAGGCCGCCGAAGCGCCGCTCCAGATCGGTGTCTGCGGCCGTGGCGGCCTCGGTCATGGCGCCTACTTCAGCGCCAGCAGGCGCTCGCGGCCGGCCTGCGCGGCCTCGGACTTCGGGTAGGCCTTCAGCAGCTCCTCGAGCGTGCGCTTGGCGCTCTTGTTGTCCTTCAGCTCGGCCTGGCAATTGGCCAGGGCCAGCAGGGCCTCGGGCGCGCGCAGGTGATCCGGCGCGGCGGTGACAAAGCCGCGGAAGGTGGCGATGGCGTCCTTGTACTGACGCTGGCCGTACTGGGCGTTGCCCAGCCAGTAGCGCACCGACTGCACGTAACCGCTCGCCGGGTAGCGCTTCAAGAAGGCCTGCATCTGGGACGACGCGCGCTCGAATTCGCCGGCCCGCAGGGCGGCCATGGCCTCGTCGTGGGCACGCTTCTCGTCGGGGTCGGCGGTGAAGTCGCGGCCGTCCAGCGACACGGGCTGCGGCTCCAGCCTGCGCATGCGGTCGTCAACGCCCTGGGCGATGTCCTTCTGCTTGCGCTGCACCTCGGACAGATCGCGCAGCATCTGCTCGTCCTGCCCTCGCAGGCGGGCCAGTTCGGAGCGCAGTTGCTCGTTCTGGTTGTTCAGGTCCAGCAGGCTGCGCTGCAGTTGCTGGATCTGCTCGCTCAGCTGCTTGACGGTGGCGGCCAACTGGGTGCGCTGATCTTCGCCCTGGCTGACCCTGCCGCGCAGGTCGAGGATGGCCTTGCGGGCGTCCTCGTCCTCGAACAGGGCGGCGCGCACCGGCAGGGCGGCGAACAAGGCCAGCGCAAGGGCGCTGACGCGCCAGGCGTGACGGTGCGTCATGGGGTCAACGGTCCTTCAGTTCGGCGCGGCGGTTCTTGGCCCAGGCGGCCTCGTCGCTCCCGGTGGCCGCCGGGCGCTCCTCGCCGAAGCTGACCGCCTCGATCTGGTTCTCGGCGGCACCCAGCAGCAGCAGCGACTTCTGCACCGCCTCGGAGCGCTTCTGGCCCAGCGCCAGGTTGTACTCACGGCCACCGCGCTCGTCGGTGTGCCCTTCCACCAGGATGCGCTTGGCGCGGTTGGCGCCCAGGAACTTGGCATGGCTCTCGACCACGCCGCGGAACTCGTCCTTGACGACGAAACTGTCGAAGTCGAAGTAGACGACACGGCCGACGCCGGCCGGCAGCGTGGCCCCCGCGCCGAGATCCACCGTCTTCACGCTGCTCTCGCCGGCCCCGGCACCGGCGTTGCCCGTGCCGGCCCCCACCCCGGCGGGGGTGCGGGTCTCGACAGGCGCGGGGTTGTCCAGCTTGACGCCCGAGGCGCAGCCGGCGAGCCACAGCACGGCCACGGCCGCCATCGCGCCGAGGCGCATCTTGGGTTGAGTCATCTTCATGGTGTTCTCTCCACTTGCTTGAGGTCAGGGTCGTTCAAGAACTTGTCAACGGCCGAAGGGGCCCCAGACGGGTTCACGGATATCGAGGCCGCTGGTCAACAGCCTCGTCTTGATTCGGCCATCCAGGGTGGTGGTCATCAGCAACTCGCGGCCCTGGGCACGCGTGGCGTAGATGATGAACCGCCCGTTGGGCGAAAAGCTGGGGCTTTCGTCGTCACTGGTGTCGCTCACCGACTGGGTGTTGCCGCTGGCCAGGTCCATGGTCATCACCTTGAACGCGCCGCTGCCCTGGCGTTGCACGAAGGCCAGGGTGCGCCCGTCCGGGCTGATGTCCGGGCTGATGTTGTAGCTGCCGCTGAAGGTCACGCGCTCGGCATTGCCACCCGCCACCGCCTGCCGGTAGATCTGCGGGCTGCCGCCGCGGTCGCTGACGAAGTACAGGGTCTTGCCGTCGGGTGCGAAGGTGGCCTCGGTGTTGATGGCCGAGCCCTGGCTGATCCGGCGCGCGTTGCTGCCATCGCGGCCCATCAGGAAGATCTGCGAGCCACCGTCCCGGGACAGCGTCACCGCCAGCTCACGCCCGTCGGGAGACCAGGCCGGGGCACTGTTGGAGCCTTTGTAGTTGGCCACCTGGCGGCGGGTGCCACTGGCCATGTCCTGCACCCAGATCACCGCCTTGCGGGTCTCGAAAGACACGTAGGCGAGCTCGCGGCCGTCGGGTGACCAGGCGGGCGAAATGATCGGGTCCGGGCTGGTCAGTGGCACCTGGCCGCCCTCGCCGTCGGCATCGGCGATGCGCAGCGTGTAACGACCATTGCCTTTGGTGACGTAGGCGATGCGGGTCGCGAACACGCCCTTCTCGCCGGTGAGCTTCTCGTAGATGGCGTCGGCGATGCGATGCGCCGCGAGGCGCAGGTCGGCGGCCGGCACGGCCAGGCTCTGGCCGCCCTGGTCGGCGCCCTTGACCACGTCCCAGAGCTTGTAGCGCACGTCGAAGCGGCCGTCGGCCAGGCGGCTCACCGAGCCGGCCACCAGCGCGTCGCTGCCCCGGCCGCGCAGGTCGGCAAAAGGCGGCTGGCCGGTTTCGTCCAGCGCCAGCGGCGCGTCGACGAAGCGGAAGGCGCCACTGCGCTCCAGATCTGCCCGCACGATGGCCGACACCGCGTTGGCACCGCCGAGGCCCTCGTCGCGGAAGGCGACCAGGGTGATGGGCAGCTGCGTGGCACCGATGCCGGAGATCTCGACGCGGAATTCCGCCCGCGCCGGCCCCAGCGCCGCGGCGCCTCCCATGGCGCCCAAGGCGCCGATCCAGTTTCTACGTGACCACATGCGTGTCGATCGACTCGTGCTGCAAGCCGTTGGTTCCCAAGGCAGCCATCAAGGCGCGGATTGTAGGCAGCCCGGAATAACATCCTGGTTTCAACATGCGCGAGGCCCCATGAGCCCCATCAGCCGCTATCCCGTTCCGCCCGTGGCCGATCTGCCGGACGACTTGCGCCAACGCATCCTGGAGGTGCAGGAGAAGGCGGGCTTCGTGCCGAACGTCTTTCTCGCGCTAGCCCACCGGCCGGCCGAGATGCGGGCCTTTCTGGCCTACCACGACGCGCTGTTGCTGAAGGAAGGCGGCAGCCTCACCAAGGGCGAGCGCGAGATGATCATCGTGGCCACCTCGGGCGCCAACCATTGCCTGTACTGCGTGGTGGCACACGGCGCGATCCTGCGGGTCTACGAGAAGAAGCCGCTGATCGCCGACCAGCTCGCGACCAACCACCGCAAGGCCGACATCACGCCGCGCCAGCGCGCGATGCTGGATTTCGCGATGAAGGTCTGCCTGCACGCCGACCAGATCGAAGAGGCCGACTACGCCGCGCTGCGCACACACGGCTTCAGCGACGAAGACGCCTGGGACATCGGCGCCATCACGGCCTTCTTCGGCCTGTCCAACCGCATGGCCAATATGCTGGCCCTGCGGCCCAACGACGAGTTCTACCTGATGGGGCGCTTGCCCCGAACACGATGAGCCACCGTTTCACCCTCTCCCCCATGGTGGCCGGCGCCTGGCGTCTGGCCGAATGGGGCTTCAGCCTCGACCAGCGCCAGGCCTGGATCGAAGGCAACATCGAGCGCGGCCTGAGCAGCTTCGACCATGCCGATCTGTACGGCGACTACAAGGCCGAGAGCCTGTTCGGCGAAGCCCTGGCCCGTTCACCCGGCTTGCGCGAGCGCATGCAGCTGGTCACCAAGTGCGGGATCAAGCTGGTCACGCCAGCCCGGCCGGCGCACGGTGCCAAGCACTACGACACCTCGGCCGCCCATGTGCGCCTGTCGGTGGAAAACAGCCTGCGCGCACTGCGCACCGACCGCGTCGACCTGCTGCTGATCCACCGGCCCGACGCGCTGCTGGACGCCGACGAACTGGCCGCCACCTTCGAGCAACTGCGCCGCGACGGCAAGGTGCTGCATTTCGGGGTCTCGAATTTCAGCGTGCAGCAGTTCGAGCTGCTGCACGCGCGCATCCCGCTGGTCACCAACCAGGTGGAGTGCTCGCCGCTGCACCTGGACGCCATCCACGACGGCACCTTCGACCAGGCGCAGCGTGTGCGCGCCCGGCCGATGATCTGGTCGCCGCTGGCCGGCGGCGGCCTCTTCACCCGTCAGGACGAGACGGCACAGCGCGTGCGGCGCGTCATGGGCGAGGTGGCGGCACGGCATGGCGTGAGCCTCACCGCCCTGGCGCTGGCCTGGTTGCTGCGCCTGCCCTGCCGGCCCCACCCGGTGATCGGCTCGCGCCGCCTGGAGGCGTCGGACGAAGCGCGTGCGGCGCTGGGCGTCACCCTCAGCGCCGAGGACTGGTACCGCGTCTGGAGCGCAGCGGCCGGGCGCGAGGTGACCTGAATCCGCGGAACTGAGGGCAAAACGCCGCCGTCACCTCGCGCAAGCTGGCGCGGGCGGAGCGGAGAATCGCGGGCACCGCCAGCCGGATGCCCGCCTCATGCCCCCCCTCTGGAAATCGCCGTACTCGCGCATTGCACTGTGGGCGCTGGCGGTGCGCGACGCTTATGTCGTCCTGTTGCCGCTGACCTTCTTCGGCGTGGCGGCCACGCTGTTGCAGAACCTGCCTGGCCGCGCCCTGCAGGCCTGGGTGGCCAGGGTCCTGGGCCCGACCTGGGACAACCTGCTGGCGACCATCCTGAGTGCCACCTACGGCGTGTTCGGCCTCACGCTCGCGGTGGTGGTCGGCATGCAGATTGCACGGCGCCTTCGCCCGCTGGACGGAACCGAGCCCCTGCCGGCGCAGTGGGCTGGCATCTCGGCGCTCGTCAACTTCATGCTTTGGGTGCTGGCCCGCGACGGCGAGGTGGTCGAAGCGCTGGGCTATGGTTCGATGCTGACCGGCATGTTGATCGGCATCGCCACCCCCGAGATGCTGCGCCACACCGCGCGATGGCCGCTGTTCCGCCTGGCCAACCTGCGCTACGACAGCGACAGTTTGTTCTACCACGCCATTCGCTTGTCGGTGCCCATCATCGTCAACGGCGTGGCGGTGCTCGTGCTCGCCCTCGCGCTGCGTTCGGTCGAGGCACCCACCTGGCAGCCATTCGCCGCCCTGCCGGAATGGGCCAATCAGCACGGCGACGGTGTCTGGGTGCTGAGCATCGTGGCCATCCTGCTCAATCAGACACTGTGGTTCCTGGGCATCCACGGCAGTGAATTCGGTGACCGCTATGCCGAGCAGTTGTATACGCCGGTCGGCGCGCCCTACGACCCTCACCTGGCTTGGCATCAGTTGGTGGACGGCTGCGTGAACCTGGGCGGCTCGGGCGCTACGCTGGGGCTGCTGTTCGCGTTGCTCATCGTCGCGCGCGAGGGGCCGCAACGGCGCATCGCCCAGTTCTCGTTGCTGCCGTCCATCTTCAACGTCAACGAGTTGCTGATCTACGGCGTGCCGATCGCGCTCAACCCGATCTACCTGGTTCCCTTCGTGCTGGCGCCGCTGACCCTCACCCTGATGTCGGTGGCCGCGGTCCAAAGCGGGCTGATGCCCGTGCTGCCTGTGGATCTGCCGTGGAGCATGCCACCGCTGCTGTCGGGCTACCTGCTCACGGGATCCTGGGTCGGCCCGGCATTCCAGCTCCTGGCAATGGGGGTCAGCACGGCCATCTACCTGCCCTTCGCGCGCCGCGCCGAGGCCCAACGTCTGACGCAGCGGGCCCTGGCCTTCGCCCAGGCCACCGACGCCATCCTCGCCGACGCGAGCCACCGCCTGCCGGCCATCGAACGCAACGACCACGTTGGCGTGGTGGCTCGAGGACTGCTGGACGATTTGCGCCACGACCTGGGCACGCCCGCGCTGGCACTGGCGTACCAACCCAAGCACAACCGCGAGGGGGCCGCCGTGGGGGTGGAGGCCCTGCTGCGCTGGACACATCGCCGCCACGGCCCGATCGCGCCCGAACTGGCGCTGAAGCTGGCCGACGAGGGCGGGCTCACGCAAAGTCTCGGCCTGTGGGTCATGAGCGAAGCTTGCTCGCAGAAGGCACGCCTCAATGCGCTCGGGCTCAGCGGGGTGCGCATGGCCATCAACATCTCGCCGGGACAACTGGCCCACGCCGAACTGGCCGGGCAAATTGCCGGGTGCCTCGCGTCCAACCGGTTGCAGAGCGATGAGATCGAACTGGAGATCACCGAGGGCCAGCCGATCCCGCCCGGGCGGCGGGTGGACGACACGCTGCACGCGCTGGTGAGCATGGGCGTGCGCCTGGCGATGGACGACTTCGGCATGGGCTACTCGTCGCTTCTCCACATGCGGCGCTTCCGAATCCACGTGATCAAGATCGACGGTTCGCTGACGCGCGACGTTCTGACCAACAGCACCAGCGCCGACATCATCCGAACCATCGCCACGCTGGGCCGTGCGCAACAGGTGGAGGTGGTGGCCGAGTACGTCGACAACATGCCGCAGCGCGATGCCCTGGCCGCCCTGGGGTGCGAGGTCTTCCAGGGCTACCTGCACAGCCCGCCACTGGCTCCGGCCGCCTGCATCGAGTACCTGTGCCGCCATCGGCCGCTGCAAGCCGAGACGGCCGCCCTCTCGACCTGATCGGCCCGCGTCGTCAGAGCAGCACGATGTCGTACTGCTCGGGGTTCATCGTCGGCTCGGCCGACAGCGAGATTGGCTTGCCGATGAAGGCGGAGAGGTCCGCCAGGTGCGAGCTTTCCTCGTCGAGCAGCATCTCCACCACCGCCGCGCTGGCGACGACCCGGAACTCCTTCGGGTTGAACTGGCGCGCCTCGCGCAGGATCTCGCGCAGCACGTCGTAGCAGACACTGCGCGCGGTCTTCACCTGCCCGCGGCCACCACAGGTGGGGCAGGGTTCGCAAAGCATGTGGGCCAGCGACTCGCGGGTCCGCTTGCGGGTCATCTCCACCAGGCCCAGCTGCGTGAAACCACTCACCGTGGTCTTGGTGCGGTCGCGGCTCAGCTGCTTGCGGAACTCGCCGAGGACGGCCTGCTGGTGGTCCTCGCGCACCATGTCGATGAAGTCGACGATGATGATGCCGCCCAGGTTGCGCAGCCGCAGCTGCCGCGCGATGGCCTGCGCCGCTTCGAGGTTGGTCTTGAAGATCGTGTCGTCGAAGTTGCGCGCACCGACGAAGCCGCCGGTGTTCACGTCCACCGTGGTCAGGGCCTCGGTCTGGTCGA
>JADMKA010000274.1 GCA_018780145.1 Vitreoscilla sp.
CCAGCGCGGCATGTTCAGCTACTCGGGCCTGACCAAGCCGCAGATGGAGCGGCTGCGCAGCGAGTTCGGGGTCTACGGTGTTGACTCGGGCCGCATCTGCGTGGCCGCACTGAACGAGAAGAACATCGGCTACGTGACCGAATCGATCGCCAAGGTGCTCTGAGCACCGCCTCGGCAAACAGCACATTGAAGGGCCGCAAGGCCCTTCTCACAACCCAGTTTATAAACCTATTGTTTATTTATTGCGGCATCATTTGGGCATGGTTCCTCAGCTTCGCATCGCCCGCCCCGTCAGCGACCCCGCCCGCAGCGCCGAGCTCTATGCCCGTGGCCTGGGCCTGGTACTGCTCGGCCGCTTCGACGACCACGAGGGTTTCGACGGCGTGATGCTGGGCCTGCCCGGTGGTGCCTGGCACTTCGAGTTCACACGTTGCCGCCACCACGCGGTGGCGCCCACCCCGACGGCCGAGGATCTGGCGGTTCTGTACCTGCCCAACGAAGCACAGTGGCGCGCCGCCTGCGAACGCGCCCTGGCAGCCGGCTTCGCTGCGGTCAGCTCGTTCAACCCCTACTGGGACCAGCGCGGCCGCAGCTTCCAGGACCCCGATGGCTACCGCGTGGTGCTGCAGAACGCCGAGTGGCGCAACCAGGCGCCGCCGTGACGCCGGACCGCGCCACGCTGCGCCTGCTGATTGCCGTCTGCGCCGTCACGCTGCTGTGCACGGTGGGCATGGCCATGCCCTACCCGATCCTCGCGCCGATCTTCGTCGACGGGCCGGCCGATGCCTTCACCCACTACGCCGGTCTGCCGCCCGAGTGGCTGCTGGGCATGGCGCTGGCGGCGAACCCGGCCGGCATCCTGCTCGGCAGCCTGGTGCTGGGGCCACTGTCGGACCGGCTGGGCCGCCGCCGCGTGCTGGTCGTCACCCTGCTGGCCTGCGCGGTGGGCAACCTCGTCACGGCCGGGGCGCTGTCGGCGCGCTGGTACCCGTTGTTTCTCCTCGCCCGCTTCGCCACCGGCCTGACCGAGGGCAACATCGCGGTCGCCCGCGCGCTGTTGGCCGACCACCATGACGAGGCCTCGCGCGTGCGCGCCTTCGCCTGGCTCAATGCCTTCCAGTATGGCGGCTGGCTGCTCGGCCCCTTGATCGGCGGGCTGCTGCTGCGCTGGGGCGAGCCGGTGCCCTTCGGCATGGCCGCGCTGGCGATGCTGCCTTGCGCGGGGCTGGTGATGCTCGGCGTGCCAGCCACTGCGGCCCGGGCCACGGTCGGGGGAAGCAGCGGCGGCCTCGCTGGCTCCACCCTGGCCCCGCTGATCCACGACCCCGCGCTGCGCCGCCTGTTCGCTCTGCAGCTGGCTTACATGTGCGGCGTGACGGCACTGTACGAATACGCACCGCTGTGGTGTGTGACCGAAGCTGGCTTCGGGCCGACCGGCATCGCCTGGATCACCGCCGCCCAGTGCGCCGGCATGTTGGCCGGCACCGCGCTGGCCAGCCGCCTGCCGAGCCTGGGCCACCCGCTGCGCGGCACCGCGCTGGCGGCTGCGGCCGGCGCGGCCGGCCTGGCGCTGCTGGTGGTGCTGCCACCGGTGCCCGGCCTGGTCACCATCGGCCTGCTCGGCGTGCCGCTGGCGATCTACAGCGCGCTGCTGCCGGCCTGGGTCTCGTCACGCTTTGCCCACCACGGCCAGGGCCGCATGATGGGCCTGCTGACGACCATCTTCTGCTTCTCCAACGTGGCCATCGCGCTGGCCGGCGGCGCCTTGGCGCTGTGGACGGTCCGCAGCGTCATGGCCCTCGGCGCCCTGTGTGCCGGCGGTGCTGCCCTGGCCTTCTGGCATTGGGCGCGGCATGAGACAGCCGACGCCGCGGCCGATCCGGTGGCCGCCCCGGTGGAGGCCGTATGACAGCCGCCACCCCCGAGCGGCTGCTCTTCCAACTCAAGAGCCGCGGCCCGCAAAACGCCGCCACGCTGGCCGCGGCCTGCGCGATCACGCCGATGGGCGCGCACAAGCAACTGCAGGCCCTGGCCGCGCAGGGCCTGATCGCCTTCCACGACGAAGCCCAGGGTGTGGGCCGGCCGAAACGCATCTGGGCACTGACGGATGCCGGCCACGGCCGATTCCCGGACCGCCATGGCGACCTCACCGTGCAGTTGCTGCGCCACGCCGCCGAGCAGCTCGGCCCGCAGGCCGTGGATGCGCTGATCGCCGCCCGCGAGGCCGAGGCCGAATCGCTGTACCGGCGCCGCCTGGCCGGGCTGAAGCGCCTGGATCAGCGGGTCGCGGCCCTGGCCCAGGTCCGCCACGAGGAGGGCTACATGGCCCGCGCCGAGCCTGCGGGCGATGGCGATGGCTGGCTGCTGATCGAAGACCACTGCCCGATCTGCGCCGCGGCCACCCAATGCCAGGGCTTCTGCCGCTCCGAGCTGGCGCTGTTTCAGCGCTGCCTGGGCCCAGGCGCCGAGGTGCAGCGTGCCGAGCACCTGCTGGCAGGCGCTCGGCGCTGCGTCTACCGAATCCGGCCCTTGGGCTGAATTGGACACCTCCGGGGCCGCTTTTCAACCCGCCGGCGCACCAGGATGGGGCGCCCAATCTGGCGAAAATGCCGTTCGTGCAAGCACGTATGCAAGAAGTGATGCTGCGTTGCACAATGTCGAGTGAAAACGTTTGTGTCAGGCTCATCTCAGGTATTGCAGTGCACCATCGGGTGCCCGGCGATGCCGGCAGAGCCAACCGGAGCCCATTGAATGCTGTATCAGCTGTATGAAACCCAACGCGCCCTGATGGCGCCGTTCTCCGAGTTCGCGAGCGCCTCGGCCAAGCTGTACAGCCATCCGTTGTCGCCCTTCACCCACACCCCGATGGCCCAACGCGTGGCCGCCGGGCTGGACCTGATGCACCGGCTGGCCAAGGAGTACGAGAAGCCGCCGTTCAACATCACGAGCGTGAAGGTCGACGGCGTGGACGTGGCCGTCCAGGAGCAGACGGCCATCGAGAAGCCGTTCTGCCGGCTGATCCGCTTCAAGCGCTTCACCGACGACCCCACCGCGCTGTCCGACATGAAGGAGCAGCCCACGGTGCTGGTGGTCGCCCCGCTGTCGGGCCACCACTCCACCCTGCTGCGCGACACCGTCAAGTGCCTTCTGCAAGACCACAAGGTCTACATCACCGACTGGACGGACGCCCGCATGGTGCCCACCTCGGTGGGGCCCTTCCACCTGGACGACTACATCGCCTACGTGCAGGAGTTCATCCGCCACATCGGGCCTGAAGTCAACGTGATCTCGGTCTGCCAGCCCACGGTGCCGGTGCTGGCAGCGATCTCGTTGCTGGCGAGCCAGGGGGAGTTCACCCCGCGCACGATGACCATGATGGGTGGCCCGATCGACGCCCGCAAGTCGCCCACCGCGGTGAACAACCTGGCGATGAACAAGAGCCACTCCTGGTTCGAGAACAACGTCATTTACCGCGTGCCGCCGAACTTCCCCGGAGCCGGCCGCCGCGTCTACCCCGGCTTCCTGCAGCACACCGGCTTCGTGGCGATGAACCCGGACCGACACCTCAGCTCGCACTACGACTACTTCCTCGACCTGGTTCGCGGCGACGACGACAACGTCGACTCGCACCGCCAGTTCTACGACGAGTACAACGCCGTCCTGGACATGCCGGCCGAGTATTACCTGGACACCATCAAGACCGTGTTCCAGGACTTCGCGCTGGTCAACGGCACCTGGCAGGTCGGCGGCGCCTATGTTCGCCCACAAGACATCACCACCACCGCCCTGCTGACCATCGAGGGCGAGCTGGACGACATCTCCGGCGCCGGCCAGACACGCGCCGCACACGACCTGTGCACCGGCATCCCCAAGGGCCGCCAGTTCCACTACGACGTGGAAGGCGCCGGCCACTACGGCATCTTCTCGGGCCGCCGCTGGCGCGAGAAGGTCTACCCCGAGGTGCGCGGCTTCATCCGGCGCTACAACCAGCCGGACGAGATCCTGCAACTCGGGGGCCCCCAGGCAGCCGCCAAGGTGCCTGCCAAGGCGGCACCGCGCAAGCGCGCCCAACGCGCCTGACGACCACGGGTGGCCGATCACCGCAGGGATAATCCCGCGGTGACGACCCCCGCCCCCACCGAGCTGTCGCCCGCGCAGGCCGCCCTGGCCAGGCGCCTGGACGACGCCCTGCCCCAGACACAGTGCACGCGCTGCGGCTACCCCGATTGCCAGGGGTATGCCCGCGCCATCGCTGCGGGCGAGGCGCCCATCAACCAGTGCCCGCCCGGCGGTGCCGAAGGCATCGCGCGGCTGGCGGAGCTCACCGGCGCACGCCCGATCCCTCTCAACCCGGCCAACGGCCACGAGGGCCCGCGCGCCGTGGCAGTGATCGACGAAGCATGGTGCATCGGCTGCACCCTGTGCATCAAGGCCTGCCCGGTGGATTGCATCGTCGGCGCGTCGAAGAAGATGCACACCGTCGTCGAGCCCGATTGCACCGGCTGCGAACTGTGTGTCCCGGCCTGCCCGGTGGATTGCATCTCGATGCTGCCGGTGACCGGCGAGCGCACCGGCTGGGCCGCCTGGAGCGCCGGGCAGGCCGAGCAGGCCCGCGCGCAGTACGCGTTCCGCCAGATGCGCGTGGCCCGCGACCAACGCGAGAACGACGAGCGCCTGGCGGCCAAGGCGGCCCACAAGCTGGCCGACCTGGAGAACCAGACCCTGCACACCGACCCGGACACCATCGCCCGCAAGCGCGCGGTGATCGAGGCCGCCATGGCCCGCTCCCGCGCACTGCGCAGCAAGGCCCCCGAATGACCCCTGCCCAGACCGACGCCTTCTTCGCCACCCTGCGCGCGGCCAATCCGCAGCCCGAGACCGAACTCGCGTACACCAACGTCTTCGAGTTGCTGGCCGCCGTGCTGTTGTCGGCCCAGGCCACCGACGTCAGTGTCAACAAGGCCACCCGCTCGCTGTTTGCGCTGGCGCCCACGCCGGCCCGCATGCTCGCGCTCGGGGTCGACGGTGTCGAGGCCCACATCCGCACCATCGGCCTGTACCGCACCAAGGCGCGGCACCTGGTCGAGACCTGCCGCATCCTGATCGAGCGGCACGGTGGCCACGTGCCACGCGACCGCGCCGCGCTGGAAGCCCTGCCCGGCGTCGGCCGCAAGACCGCCAACGTGGTGCTGAACGTGGCCTTTGGCGAGCCGACGATGGCGGTCGACACCCACATCTTCCGGGTCGCCAACCGCACCGGGCTGGCACCGGGCAAGACACCGCTGGCCGTCGAGCAGGGCCTGCTGGCGGCGATCCCGCCCGGTTACCTGGTCGACGCACACCACTGGCTGATCCTGCACGGCCGCTACATCTGCCAGGCCCGCCAGCCACGCTGCGGCGCCTGCCAGGTCCGTGCCCAGTGCGCGTTCGAACCCAAGACGGCAGCCCGATGAACCGTCGTACCGTCCTCGCCGCCGGGGGCTGCGTGCTGTCCTTGGCGGCCCTGGCCGAACCGGTCTCGGTGGTGGACGACAGTGGCCAGCAGGTGGCCCTGGCCCAGCCGGCCCGCCGGGTGATCGCCCTCGGCCCGCACCTGACCGAACAGGTCTACGCGGTGGGCGCGGGCGCTCAGTTGGTGGCCGTGAGCCGGTTCAGCAACCACCCGGAGGCCGCCAAGGCGTTGCCCATCGTCGGCGACGCGGTGGCGCTGAACCATGAAGCGATGGCCCAGCTCAAACCAGACCTGGTGCTGGTCTGGCGCACCGGCTTCCCGGACCGCGCCCGCGCACCCCTCAAGAAGCTGGGCGTGCCGGTGTTCGAGAGCGAGATCCGCAGCGTGGCCGACATCGGGCAGAGCCTGCGCCGTGTCGGCGTGCTGACCGGCCATGCAGCAGAAGGCGAAGCACAGGCCCGTCAGGTCGAGATGGACTGGGCACGCCTGCAGTCAGAGTACGCCAGCCGCAGCCCCGTGCGGGTCTTCTACCAGGTCTGGCACCAGCCGCTGATGACCTTCAACCGCGAGCACCTGATCCACGAGGCCATCACGGCCTGCGGCGGCGTCAACGTGTTCGCCGAGTTGCCCGCCCTCACCCCCACCGTGAGCTGGGAAGCCGCAGTGCAGCGCAACCCTCAGGTGATCGCCATGGCCGGCGCCGCCAGCGACCACCCCGATCGCGGACAGTGGCCGCGCTTCCCTCGGGTCGACGCCGTTCGCCACCAACGCTTTGCGCAGATCGATGGCGACCTGATCGGCCGCATGGGCCCGCGCTTCGTGCAGGGTGCACGGCGCCTGTGCGAGGCCATCGACGCGGCCCGGCGCTGAGATGGGGCACCCGGTGCCGGAATACCGGCACCACCCGGGCGCACTCTGAGCCGTCGCGCCCATCAGCCATTCGTTCACGGTAGGAAACAAGCCGGGTCCGGCGGGGCTTATCGGCGCTTCTCGCGGCAACTGACGGTCAAGAATCGTCTCATGTTGATCGCGTTTGTGTCCGATGTCACTGTCATGACTCCACCTCGCCTGATCCGTCGGTGGTTGCGGCAGGAGCCTGCGACCAGCCTGATGGCCTCCCGCACCGATGTGCGCCCGCCCGCCCTGTGGGGCCAGGCCGAACCGGTCTGGAAGGCGCTCTGGCACTGGCTGTGCGACAGCGACAAGCCGGACCTGAACCGTGCCACCGCCCTGGAGTCGGCACGCCGCGAGTTCGGCGACGCACTCACCGAATTGCAGGGCGACGATGCCTGCGACCTGCTGCGCCGCGGCATCTCGGCTCGCTCGCTGCGCGAGCTGTGGCACCTGCGTGCGGAGCTCTACAGCGTGGTCTCGCGCCACCGCAACCAGTCTGAAGCCGACCGCCGCCTGGCGCTCGTGAACCGCCACTTCCCGACCAGCACCACGCCGTCGCCCACCGCGAGCCGACATGGCCCACGCCACTTCCTCTGACCGTGCCATGGACTCTCACCTAGACACCTTCATCGACACCAGCCAGTTCCCTTCGAGCCAGTTCAGCGCGGCAGGCCTGCCCCAGGACCGCTCGGCGCGCATCGCCGCACGCCGTGCCTTCGTCGAGATGAAACTGCTTTTCCTGCGCGCCACCGGCGTGCTGGAAGATCGCAAGGGCCAGTGGCTGCGCCACCAGGTGCGGCTGGCCAACGACCCGGTGGACCTGTGGCTGCTGCGTGGCCCGGTGCTCGCCGCGCTGTGCCTGGACGACAGCCACCACCGTGCGTTGCGCGCCGAGATGTACCGCAGCCTGGACAGCATCTTCCCGGAGGCGTTCGGGTTCGATCCGGGCGCGACGCTGCCGCCCACCATGCCGGCACCTTGGGAAACGGGCACGTCGGGATCGCCACGACGCCACGCCGAGCCGCGCTGAGCCTCGGATGCCCCGGCCCCGGTGCAAAATCGGGCCGTGAACATCATCATCCTCGACGACTACCAGGACGCGGTTCGAAAACTCAAGTGCGCGTCCAAGCTGCAGGACCTCAACGCCAAGGTCTTCACCAACACCGTCAAGGGGCTGGGTCAGCTCTCGATCCGGCTGCGTGACGCCGAGGTCCTGGTCGCGATCCGCGAACGAACCCAGTTCAATCGCCAGCTGCTGGAAAAACTGCCCAAGCTTCGGCTGATCGCGCAGACCGGCCGAGTCGGCCCGCACATCGACGTCGAGGCCTGCACCCGGCTGGGTATCGCGGTCGCCGAAGGCGCCGGCTCGCCCTACGCTCCAGCCGAGCTGACCTGGGCCCTCATCATGGCGGCCATGCGCCGGCTGCCGCACTACATCGGCACCCTCAAGCATGGCGCCTGGCAGCAGTCGGGCCTGAAGGCCGCGTCGATGCCGCCGAACTTCGGCCTGGGCGTGCAACTGCGCGGCAAGACACTGGGCATCTGGGGCTACGGCAAGATCGGCGCGCTGGTCGCCGGCTACGGCAAGGCCTTCGGCATGGACGTGCGCATCTGGGCCAGCGAGGAGTCTCGCCAGCGCGCAGCGGCCGATGGCTACGACACCTTCGCCTCGCGCGAGGAGGCTTTCGAGCTGAGCGACGTGTTCAGCGTGCACCTGCGCCTGTCCGACCGAACCCGCCATGTCGTGACCCTGGCCGACCTGGGCCGCATGAAACCCACGGCCCTGTTCGTCAACACCTCGCGCGCCGAACTGTTGGAGGACACCGCGCTGGTGGCGGCCCTGAACCGCGGCCGGCCCGGCATGGCCGCGGTGGATGTCTTCGAAACCGAGCCCATCCTGCAGGGCCACCCGCTGCTGCGGCTGGAGAACGCCGTCTGCACGCCCCATATCGGCTATGTGGAGATGGACAGCTACGAGCTGTACTTCGGCACCGCGTTCGACAACGTGGTGGCCTTCGTCGCCGGCCAACCTGTCAACATCGTGAACCCCGAGTCGCTGAAAGTCCTGCGATGAGCCCCACCGCAGGCGAAGGCCGCTGGGCCCTGATGTTCGGCAACTTCGTCATCGGCTGCGGCGTGATGGTGGTGGCAGGTTCGCTGAACGACCTGACGCGCTCGCTGCAGGTCAGCGTGGCGGTCGGCGGCCAGCTCATCAGCGTGGCGGCCGTGGTGATGGCCGTGGGGGCACCGCTGCTGGCGGCCTGGGTCGGTGGCATGGACCGCCGCCGCCTGCTGACGCTGTCGCTGGCCTGGTACGCGGCCGGGCACGCCCTGTGTGCCGTGCTGCCGGATTTCACCAGCCTGCTGCCGGTGCGGGCGCTGTGCATGCTGGCCGCCGCGGTCTTCACCCCCCAGGCGGCTGCCGCCATGGGCTGGCTGGCGCCACCGGAGCAACGTGGCCGGGCGATCACCTTCATCTTCCTCGGCTGGTCGGTGGCCTCGGTGTTCGGCCTGCCGCTGCACAGCTACATCGGCGAGGCGTTCGGTTGGCGCTACGCCTTTGGCCTGGTGGCGGTGTTGGCCGTCGTCGGCGCGGCCTGGGTCTGGCGCGCGCTGCCGGACGGCGTGCGCCCGCCGCCCCTCAGCCTGCAGGCCTGGCGCGAGGTGCTCACCCACCCGGTCCTGATGGCCATGGTGGCGGTCACCGCCTTGTCCGGGGCCGGCCAGTTCACCCTGTTCGCCTACTTCGCGCCCTACTACCGACAGGTGCTGCAGGCCGATGCGACGACCATCAGCCTGTTGTTCGCCTGGTTCGGCGCCTTTGGCCTGGTGGGCAATCTGCTGCTGTCGCGCTACGTGGACCGTTTCGGTGCCGGCCGCTCGGTGAACTGGCTGTTGGCCGGGGTGACACTGTCCGCCATTTTCTGGCCCTGGGCAGCCAGCGCCGGCCAGATGATGGTGGTGATCCTGCCCTGGGCCGTCGGCTGTTTCGCTTCCAATTCGGCCCAGCAGGCCCGCCTGGGCATGGCCGCACCGGCGCTGGCCCCCGGCCTGATGGCGCTCAACACCTCGGCCATCTACCTGGGCCAGGCCCTGGGCGCTGCGGGTGGCGGCGCCGTGATGGCAGCCAACCAGCTGGCCGGCCAGGCGCCCTTTGCCGGGCTGCACCATGTGGCCACCGCCTGGTTGGTCGCCGCGGTCGGCCTCAGCATCTGGGCCGGGCGCGCACTGGTGCGGCGAGGCACCGATGCCTGAGCGCTCCGCCGATGGCGCACCACGCCCGCAACCACGTTCGCCGACCGACCTGTTCATCGCCTTCACCCGCCTCGCCCTGATGGGTTTTGGCGGCGTGCTGCCTGTGGCGCAGCGCGAACTGGTCGAGCGGCTGGGCTGGCTCACCCAGGCCGAGTTCGCCGAGCGCCTGTCGATCGGCCAGGTGCTGCCCGGGCCGAACGTGGTCAACCTGGCGCTGATGATAGGCGACCGCTACTTCGGCCTTCGCGGTGCGATGGCCGCGGTCGGCGGCATGATCGCCGCCCCGATGGCGCTGGTGCTGATCCTGGCTGCGGCCTACGGCGGGCTGGCGGACATCCCCGCCGTCTCCGGTGCCGTGCGTGGCATGGGTGCGGTGGCGGCCGGCCTGGTGATGGCCATGGCGCTCAAGCTGCTGCCCACGCTGGCCCGCAACCCGCTGGGCCGCGTGCTGTGGGCACCCATCGCCATCGCCTGCGCAGTGGCCATCGCCGGCCTGCGGTGGCCGCTGCTGTCGGTGCTGCTGGCCCTGGGCGGCCTGTCCTGCGTGCTGGCCTGGTGGAAGCTGTCGCCGCCGGCCACGGAAGGCGAAGCTGGCCCATGAGTCCTGCCGACCTGTTGGCGCTGTTCCTGCACTGCCTCATGCTGTCCCTGCTGGCCATCGGCGGCGCGATTGCCACGGTGCCGGATCTGCAGCGCTTCGTCGTCGTCGAACATGGCTGGGTGTCGGTGGCGGACTTCAACGCGTCGATCGCCCTCGCGCAGGCGGCTCCAGGGCCGAACCTGCTGTTCGTGGCAGTGGTCGGCTTCAATGCGGCCGGGCTGCTGGGCGCGCTGGTGGCCATGTCCGGCATGCTGCTGCCCAGCACCGTGCTGACCCTGGCCGTGACCCGCTGGGGCATGCGCCGCCGCGACACCCGGGGCGTCAAAGCCTTCGTGGCCGGCATGGCACCGATCACCCTGGGGCTGCTGGCCTCCACCGGCTGGTTGCTCGCCGCGCCGGTATCGCACCAGCCTGTGGCCTGGCTGCTGATCGCCGGCACGGTGCTGCTGATGTGGCGTACCCGGCTCAGCCCGCTGTGGGCGCTGGGGGCGGGCGCGCTTGCCGGGGCGGCAGGCTGGGTTTGAGACCCGGACCTGTTCACCTGAGAGGAGCCAGGAACATCGACATGTGGTCTTGCCACTCGGCTCGGCCATGCACGATCTGGTGATCGTGCCGCTGCGAAGCCATTCTGAGCACGTGGAATTCGCCCTGCCCGCCCGCCGCCCTGAACTTGTCGAAGTTGCGCCGGCTGTGCGCGATGTCGTAGTACGGGTCACGTTCGCCGTACAGCCACAAGCTGGGCCCGCTGAAGCGAGCTGCCCGCGTGAATGCGCTCCCGTTCACGTCACCCGCCGTCTCGCAACGCTCGCCCACCCAGCCACCGACGAAATTGATGGCACCGATGAACAGCGCGGGCTGCCTGGCCGCAAAGGTCAGCGCCAGCAGGCCGCCCTTGGAGTGCCCACCGACCAAGAGCCGCCGGGAATCGACCTCCGGCCGTGCCAGCAGATGGCGCACGACCTCGCTCAGGTCCTCCATGGCACGATCCAGGCTGGTCAATGCCGTGGCCGGATCACACGAATAGCGCCTGGCCTCGGCACTCCATCCTTCCAGGTAGCGCCCACCCGATCCACCGCGCCCGCGCCGTTGCGGGACGACCACCATCCAGCCACGCTCATTGAAGTAGCGCGAGCAGCCAGGCGATCCTGGAGCTCATCGCCTAGCGCGGGCTCTCGAAGAACACATAGGCATTGAAATCGCCGACCTCGAAGTAGACACGCTTCTCGCCCGGGTCCACCTGGCCGTTCAGGTTCTCGTCGAGGATGCCATAGCCGTACCGGTAGTGGCGTGGCTCGTTGTCGCTGGTGCCCAGCGCGGTCGAGAGCTTGTCGATCTTCAGGAAGCGCTTGACCACCTGGTTGCCAGCGTAGACCTCAAGCACGCCGTTGGTGCCGGTCCAGTTCTGGATGTCGCGCTTGATCTGGTTCTGCTGCTCCTGGGTGCAGGCCGCAAGGCCGGCCAACAGGGCCAGCGAGATGAGGATTCGATTCACAAGCTGCCTTCGTCCTTGGTGCCAAAAATCTTGTCGCCCGCGTCGCCCAGGCCCGGGATGATGTAGCCCTGTTCGTTCAGGTGGCTGTCGATGGCCGCCGTCCAGCAGCGCACGTCGGGGTGCGCTGCTTCGAGCGCTGCCACGCCCTCGGGCGCAGCCACCAGCACCAGCGCGCGGATGTCCTTGCAGCCGCGGCGCTTGAGCAGATCCACCGTGGCGATCATCGAACCGGCCGTCGCCAGCATGGGATCGATGATGAGCGCGGTGCGCTCCTCCAGGTGGCCGACGAAACGCTCGAAGTAGTGTTCGGGCTGGAGCGTCTCGTGGTTGCGGGACAGCCCGACGACGCTCACCTTGGCGTTGGGGATCATGTCCAGCACGCCATCCAGCATGCCCAGGCCGGCGCGCAGGATGGGCACCACCGTGACCTTGCGGCCGACGATCTGCTCGATCTCGGTCGGGCCGCTCCAGCAGTCGATCGTGACGGGCGCAAGCGGGAAATCGGCGGTCGCCTCGTAGGCGAGCAGCCGAGCCAGCTCGCCGGTCAGCTCGCGGAATTTCTTGGTCGAGATGCCGGCTTCTCGCAGCAGGCCGACCTTGTGGCGGACGAGGGGGTGGGCGACGGCGACGACGGGCATGGCAGCGGCAGGTTCGAGGCGATGCGCAGAGTGTAGTCAGGCGGCGAACAACGGCGGCAGCACGCCCGCCGCGGTGCCCCGCACCAGCTGGTGGGCGTCCGCATCGATATCGCTGGGCTCGGGGTTCACGATGGCCACGTGGGCACCGGCGTGCCGTGCGCGCGCTGCCAGCCCGGCGGCCGGCCAGACGGCGCCCGAGGTGCCGACGACCAGCATCAGGTCGCAGGCGTCGGCGGCCTGCTCGGCAGCCGTGAGCGCGTCCAGTGGCAGGGCCTCGCCGAACCACACCACGCCGGGCCGGACACGGTTGCCGCACTCGGCGCAGATCGGTGGGTCGCCCGGCTCCGCAAACGCCGTGTCGCAGGTGCTGCCGCGCATCGTGCGTGGGCAGCTGTCCAGCCAGCGGTCCTGCAGGATGTCGCCGTGCAGGCGGATGGCATCGGTGTTGCCGGCGCGTTGGTGCAGGTCGTCGACGTTCTGGGTCACGACGGTCAGCCTGCCCGGGAGCCGGCGCGCAAAGTCACCGAGGGCCCGGTGCCCCGCGTTGGGTTGCGCGGCACGCACGCCATGACGGCGCTCGGCATACCAGGCCCACACCCGCGCCGGGTTGGCACGGAAGCCCGCCTCACTGGCCAGCTGCATCGGGTCGACGTTGGCCCACATCCCGGTCAACGCATCGCGGAAGGTGGGGATGCCGCTCTCGGCCGACATGCCGGCGCCTGTCAGCACGACGATGTGCCGTGCGGCACACACGCGCTGCCGGAGTGGCTGCAAGGTGCCGGCCGGGTCGTCCATGCCCGCTCAGCCGCGCGGCCGGCGCTGGCGGCGCGCCTCGTACAGGCACACGCCGGCGGCCACCGACACGTTCAGGCTCTCGACCGCGCCTGCCATCGGGATGCTGACCAGCTCGTCGCAGGTCTTGCGGGTCAGCTGGCGCATGCCCGCGCCCTCGGCACCGAGCACCAGCGCCACCGGGCCGCTGAGGTCGACGTCGTACAGCGTCTGCGTGGCGTCGTCGCTGGTGCCGACGATGCGGATGCCGCGCTCCTTCATTTCGTTGAGGCAGCGCGCCAGGTTGGTCACCATCAGATAGGGCACGGTTTCGGCGGCCCCCGAGGCGACCTTCGCCACAGTGGCGTTCAGGCCCACCGCATGGTCCTTGGGAGCGACCACGGCGTGCGCGCCGGCCCCGTCGGCCACGCGCAGGCAGGCACCCAGGTTGTGCGGGTCGGTCACACCGTCGAGCACCAGCACCAGGGGCGGGTCTTCCTTCGCCGCTTCGACGCCTTCCAGCACCTCGTCCAGCGAGTGGGTCGGCGGCAGCGGTTCGACGCGGGCCACCACCCCCTGGTGCCGGCTGTTGCCGGCCAGCTTGGACAGCCGGGTGTCGTCGCTGTCGACCACCCGGGCGCCTGCCTCACGGGCACGCTCGACGAAGCCGCGCATGCGGGCGTCGCGCCGGGCCGTGTCGACATGGATCTCGCTGATCGACGTGGGCGCCGTCTTCAGGCGGACGGTCACGGCATGGAAGCCGAACAGGATGCGTGCACTCATGGGCGTCAAGGGTACCAGCCCCACCGCCCGCAGCGCGATCAGGCGGCGAGCGCCTTCCAGGCCAGGATGCCGCCGATCAACACCGGCTGGTGCAGCATGTAGAAGCTGAGCGACCAGTGGCCCAGCACAGCGAGCGGCCGTGCGAAGCCGGGCAGATGGCCCGCCAGCCAGGCCGGGCGCCGGCGCAGCACCCAGGTGCCGGCCGCCACGCCCCAGAGCAGCACGCCCAGCCATGGCAGCACCGGCACGTAGTCCTCGGTCAGGGGCAGGCGTGTGACCAGCCCGGTCCAGTTGCTCCAGCGGCTGTCGAACATCGGGTGATGAACCCAGCGCGGCAACACCAACGCCAGTGCACCCAACACCACCATCGCGCCCAGCCCGCCCGCGCCACGCGCCACAAGCGGCGGCACGATCAGCCGAACCAGCAGCAACATCACTGCGATGCCGTGCAGCACGCCGAAGCTGATCCAGCTGCGCGGGAACATCAGTGCGGAGCCCACCGACACCAGCACCGCACAGCCCACCACCTGGGCCCAGCGGCGCCAGAAGCGCTGCCACGACTGGCCCGCCTGCAGCGCCACCGCCTGGCCCAGGCCGGCGCAGAACAGGAACAGCGTGACGATGCAGGCGCGCTGCACGGTCCAGAACGGATCCACCTGGAAGTGCTGGCGCGGGCTGAAGTAGCCGTAGTAGTTCAGGTCGAAGCAGAAGTGGAACAGCGCCATCCAGACGATGGCTGCGCCCCGCAGCGCGTCGAGGCGGGCGTGGCGGTTGGGGGGCGAAGCAAGCGCGGCGGACACGGCGCGCACGATAGCGCATGCCCGCCGCGTCGCTACAGGAAGCCCAGGCTGCGGGCGCTGCCGAAGTTGGGCAGGTGCGGCAGGATGCTGTCGAGTTGGGCGCTGCTGGCGCCGAACCAGGCCAGCAACGTGGCGGCGTACTGGTCGACGCTGCTGCCGGGCAACCACCGGCCCTGGAGCTCCCAGGGCTCCACGCCGACGTCGTCGGGCCCGCCCAGCACCAGCTCGGGGTAGCGGCCGTAGGTGAGCCGGCCTTTCACCGAACCGCCCAGCACGAGCTGATGGTTGCCCCAGGCATGGTCGGTGCCCAGTGTGGAGTTGGGCGCGAAGGTGCGGCCGAAATCGCTTTGGGTGAAGGTGGTCACCGCGCCCGCCAACCCCAGGTTCTGCAAGGCTCGCTGGAAGGCGGCCAATGCGTCACCCAGGCCACGCAGGAGGCCGGCATGCACGCCCGCGGTGGCGTCGTCGGCCGCCACCTGGCCGCTGTGGGTGTCGAAGCCACCGGCCTGGGCCAGAAAGATCTGGCGGTTGCCCTGCACCTGCGCGTTGGAGCGGATCAGCTTGGCCACCTGGTAGAGCTGGCGCGCCAGGTCTCCGGTGACCTGGCCGTTGACGATCAGCGGCGCGAAGGCACTGTCGATCTCGGGCGAGGAGTCGGCATCGCCCGGCACCGAGCCCACGATGCCGGCCAGGCGCTCGGACATCTCGAAAGCGGTGGCCTGCTGGCCGCGGTAGGCGTCCGCCAGCACCGGGCCTTGCGGCTCGGCATACAACGCGTCGATGGCCTCGCGGCGCAGGCGGTTCGGCGTCCACACCGTGTCCTCCGGCCGCAAGCCGTAGGCACCGAAGTTCTCGCCGGGCCCGGGCAGCACCAACGGCGTGCGCAGCATTTCGACTCCGAAGCGACCATTGCCGCCGACCGAGATCACAGGGTTCGCCGTGCCCAGGGTGAACGACGCGCGGCCGCCCCAGCCGGTGCGGCTGAGCGTGTCGGTGCTGGCCGTCTCCCACTGGGTCTGCTGGTCGGAGTGCGAGAACAACGCGTCCGGGATCAGGGGGCTGCCATCCGGTTCCGCCAGGTACTGCGCCTTGGTCAAGGGCGCGACCAGCGGGCCCAGGTTGAACACCGGCGCCAACGCCTGGTTGTCCCAGAACGGCTGCAGGGCCGACAGGGCCGGATGCAGGCCGTAGTCCGAGCCGGCCAGACCCACCAGGCTGGCGCGCGGCAGGGCCAGAGGCCCGCGCACCGCGGCGTACTGGTTGTGGCGTGCGAGGTCGGTCGGCACCACGAGGTTCATGCCGTCGCAGCCACCGTAGAGGAAGACGCAGACCAGGCCTTGTAGTCGGCCGCGTACGCCGGGCGGGCGCCGAGCAGCAAGGAGCCAACACCGGTGGCGCCCAGGGCGCCGACGGCCAGGCCGCCACTGCGTTGCAGCCAGGCACGGCGGGTGAAGGTGTTGTGTGACATGGCGGGCTCCTGGATCAGCGCTGCACTTGGTAGTCCGGCGAACCCAGCACCAGGTAGGCGGCGGTGCGCACCCGGTTCAGTTCCCAGTTGGCCGAGTCGGTCTGGGCCGTCCACCACGAGACGGCGGCGATCACCTTGGCGCGCGGCCCGCTGGCGAGGGTGCGCCCCAGCGTCAGGCTGGCCAGGCCGTCGACCAGCCCGGCCGCGTCGGCGGCCTTGGGCAGGAAGCTGGTCAGGTCCACCCGCGTGCCGATGGCGCCGGGCACATCGGGGTCGGGCCCCGCGCCGCCCCAGTCCAGCAGGAAGGCCAGGTAGTTCAGCCGCTCCAATGCCGTGTTGGCGTTGTGGATGCCGAACTCGGGCCCGACCAGCGAGGTGCCGGCCACCGGGTAGTCCGGTGGGTAGAAGTTGAACACCGAAGGAGCGCGGAACACCGGCTGTCTCAGGTTCTCGCCCCACCACCAGACCAGCGCCGCGCCATCGGTGTGGCCGTTCAGCGCCCGCAGTGCACCGGTCATCTGCAGGATGGGTTCGCGCAGGTGGCCGCGCCGCGCGGCGTCCCAGTCGGTGCCGCGGGCTTCCGGGTCCAGCAGCACGGCCGCCACCGTGGCCGCCATGTCGCCTGGAACGCCCGTTCCGAAGCTTCGCCCGCCACTGGTGAAACTGCCGGCGCTGAAGGCTTGGCCCACGCGTTGAACGTATTCGCCGGACGGGTTGCTGGAGACCAGTTGCTGGATCAGTCGCTGGCTGACGAAAGGCGCCAGGTTGGGGTGCTGCATCAGGCTGTCCAGCACCTTCTCGAGCGCCTTGGGCGCGGTGGCACCCGCGGGCACCGTGATGCCGGACAACAGCTTGCGCTCGTTGCCGTCGCGCAGCGCCGGTGCGGCCACCATGTCGCCGCCCATGTACTCGCAGTTCGTGCCGGCGGGCCAGCAGCCCCAGGCGGTCTTGCCGCCCTTGGGGTAAGTCCACCCGGTCAGGGCATAGGCGTAGTTGCGCACCAGGTTGTTGTCGTAGACCGGCTTGCAGCTACCGCCGCTCAGCTTGCCGCTGGGCTGCAGCTTGCAGGTTCCGAGCGAAAACAGTTGCAGCAGCTCACGCGCGAAGTTCTCGTTGGGCAGCAGCTTGTCGTTGTTGACGTGGTTCAGGAACTGCCCCATCACCGGCGCCAGCGTGACCCGGCGAAGCAGCTCGCGGTAGTTGCCGAAGGCGTTCTCCAGCAGCATGTTGTGGTAGTTGCGGAAGCCGTAGGTGCCGTAGACATGGTCACCGCTGACCACGAACACCTGCTGCAGGGCCAGCGCCACGCGCTGGCGCAGCTGGTCGGGCTTCTCCACCGCGTTGCGGTAGAAATCCCAGGTCAGCGGTTCGGTGGAGAACCAGTCGCGCCAGCAGAATTCGTTGTCCGCCTGCCCGGGGGTGTCGCAGAAGAACAGCGTGCTGGTGTTGCGGTGGACCTTGTCGTCCCCACCGCTGGTGTAGAGCGCGCCGCTGAGGGTGAGCTGCTGCGCCACCCATTCCGTGGCGCCCAGGCGACGGATGTCCTTGAGCAAGGCATTGCTGGGGCCGAAGCTGGCCTGCTGCGCCAGCCGCACCGCGTCCTCCTGCACCGCATCGGGCTGCATCGACAGGCCCTCGAACGGGTCGGCGCGCTGCGCGCTCGTCGTGCGGGCTTCGGGTTCGGGGGCGGTGCTGTCGCCTGCACCACCACAGGCAGCCAGGCCGGCGACGAGCGCCGAGCCCCACCACGCTTTGGCAGCCCACTTCCCGTCTGGTGTCGACCCCATGGCGCTTCCCATCGCTGTGCAGCCTCGACAGGAAGCCACCGTGGCGCCGACTCTAGGCGGGGTACGCCGGCGCCTTGTTACCAAAGCCCTCGCCAGTGGCTCCGGCGACACATGCTGACACCGCTCGGGCGCTCAGGCGGGCGCACCCTGCTCGAACAGCCCGCCGTGTTCCGCCAGCGCCACGATGTTGGCGGCCGGCTCGAACCGTGGCCCGTGCCGGGCCGCCAGCTCACGGGCCCGCACCACGAACCGGGCCGGGCCCACGCTGTTCACGTACTGCAACGCGCCACCTTGGAAAGGCGCGAAACCCCAGCCGAGGACGCTGCCCACGTTGCCGTCGGCCACCGAGCGCAGCACACCCTCCTGCAGGCAGCGGGCCGCCTCGTTGGCCTGGGCGAACATCAGGCGGTCGATCAGATCCTGCTGGCCCGGCTGTTCGGCCGCGACGGGAAACATCTGCGCCAGACCGGGCCACAGGGTCTTGTCGCCATCGGACCAATCGTAGAAGCCCTGGCCGGCCTTCTTGCCGACGCGGCCGAGCGCACAGAGCTGGCGCATCACCGGCTCACCCGGGTGTTCGACATAGGGCTTGCCCTCGGCGGCCAGATCCCGCCGGGTCTGGTCGGCCACATGCACCCCCAGCGACAGGCTGACCTCGTCCTGCAACGCCAGCGGCGGCATCGGCATGCCGGCCTTCAGCCCGGCCATCTCGATGTGGCGCGGGTGCACACCCTCCTTCAGCATCGCCAGGCCTTCCATCACGTAGGTGGCGAAGACCCGGCTGGTGTAGAAGCCCCGGCTGTCGTTGACGACGATGGGCGTCTTGCCGATCTGCAACACGTAGTCGAACGCCTTGGCCAGCGTCTCGTCGCTGGTTTCGGCGCCGACGATGATCTCGACCAACGGCATCTTGTCGACCGGCGAGAAGAAGTGCAGGCCGATGAAGTTCGCCGGCCGCACGCTGGCTTGCGCCAGGCCGGTGATCGGCAGGGTGGAGGTGTTGGAGGCGAACACGGCCTGCTCGCCGAGCTGTGCCTCGGCCTGGCGCGTGACCTCGGCCTTGACCGCCCGGTCCTCGAACACCGCCTCGATGACCAGCTCGCAGCCGCGCAGGTCGGCGTGGTCGGCCGTGGGGGTGATGCGGGCCAGCAGCGCATCGCGCTGCTCGGCCGTGCGGCGGCCCTTCTTCACCGCCTTGTCGAGCAGGCCCTGGCTGTGGGCCTTGCCCTTGGCGGCGTTCTCTGCCGAGGTGTCCAGCAGCAGCACCTCGATGCCGGCCTGCGCGGAGACATGGGCGATGCCCGCGCCCATCATGCCGGCGCCGAGGATGCCGAGCCGGCGCACGCTGGCCGGTGCGGGGCCCACGGGCCGCGAGGCGCCCTTCTTGATCGCCCCCAGCTGGTACCACAGCGTGCCGATCAGGTTCCGGCTCTCGGGGCTCACCACGCAGGCCGCGAAGTACCGGCTCTCGACGGCCAGCGCCGAATCGAAGTCGAGCAGGCCGCCCTCGAACACGCTGCTCATGATGTGGGTCAGCGCCGGGTAGTTGCCCTGGCTCCTGGCGCTGGCCATCGAGGGCGCGATCGCCAGCATCTGCACCACGCCGGGCGAGCGCGAGTCGCCACCGGGGTAGCGGAACCTCGGCGCGTCCCAGGGCTGCTGCGGTTTCGGGTTGGCGGCGATCCAGGCACGCGCCTGGGCCAGCATCTCTTCACGGGTCTTGGCCAGCGCATGCACCAGCCCGCTGGACAAGGCCTGCGCTGCCCGCACCTCCGCGCCCTCACCCATCCATTGCAGCGCCTGCTGCATGCCCACCAGGCGCGGCAGGCGCTGCGTGCCACCGCCGCCGGGCAGCAGGCCCAGCTTGACCTCGG
>JADMKA010000079.1 GCA_018780145.1 Vitreoscilla sp.
GCGGAACCGTGAGCCCCTGCCGGGTGCCCCCTGGCGCGACGCGCGAAAGCTTCGCCTGCGACTGGCAACATGCCTCGGCAGCATGGATGACTGAGATGGGCAAGCAGCTGTTCACTCGGCGCTGGAAGGCACGTGACATCGCGCCGTATGCCTTCATCGCGCCGTTCTTCGTCCTCTTCCTGGTCTTCGGGCTGTTCCCGTTGGTCTTCTCGATCTGGCTCTCGCTGCACCAATGGGACCCGGGTGCCGGCCTGGCCGACATGCGCTGGGTGGGGTGGGAGAACTATGTCTTTGCGGCCACCGACCCGTGGTTCCACAAGTCGCTCTACAACACCCTGTGGTTCGCCCTGGTCTCGGGCGTACCGCAGCACCTGGTGGCGCTGCCGTTGGCGTTCGTGATCCACCGCAAGCTCAAGCGCAGCCGCGACGCCGTGGTCGGGGCCTACTTCGTGCCCTACATCACCTCCAGCGTCGCCATCGCGCTGATTTTCGCCACGCTCTACAGCAAGGACTACGGCGTCATCAACGCGCTGCTCGGCCTGCAGATCGACTGGTTGGGTGACGCGGCCTACACCAAGCCGGCGGTGGCCTTCGTCGTCTTCTGGCGCTTTCTCGGCTGGAACCTGGTGCTCTACCTCTCGGCCTTGCAGGTCATCGAGCCCGAGCTGTACGAGGCGGCCACGCTGGACGGCGCCAGCGCCTGGCAGCAGTTCCGGTACATCGCGCTGCCCCTGCTGCGGCCGATGATCTTCTTCGCGGTGACGCTCACGCTGATCGGCAACCTGCAGTTGTTCGAGGAGCCGTTCATCCTGGTCGACCCGGAGAAGGGCGTCAGCCAGTCGGTGATGACCACGGCCATTTTCATGTACCGGCTGGCCTTCAACGACGGTGACTTCGGCACCGCATCGGCGGTCTCATGGCTGCTGTTCCTGATCATCGCCGCCCTCACCTGGGGCAACAGCCGCCTGTTCGGCCGATCGGAGGGCGACCATGCGGCGCGCTGACATCCGCGGGGCGGAGTGGGGGGCCTGGCTGGTGGTGGGCCTGGGCGCCTTGCTGCTGGTGGCGCCGTTCTATTTCACCTTCGTCTTCGCCAGCCATGGGCGTGCGGCGATCTTCAACTCGCCGCCGCCGATGTGGTTCGGCGACGCGGTCCTGGGCAACCTCGCGTTGCTCGAGGAGCGCCTGCCGTTCTGGCGCAATCTGGGCATGAGCCTGTACGTGGCCACCGTGACCACGGCACTGAACCTGCTGCTGTGCTCGCTGGCCGGCTACGGCTTTGCGGCCCACGACTTCCGGTTCAAGAAGGCGCTGTTCGCGGTGGTGCTGGGCTCGATGATGTTGCCCGGCTTCCTCAACATGATTCCCAGCTTCATGGTGATGGACGCGCTCGGCTGGATCGACGAGCCGCGTGCCCTGTACGTGCCGGCGGCGGCCAGCGCGCTGGGCATCTTCATGATGCGGCAGTACATCGGCTCGGCGATCCCGCGCGACCTGCTGGACGCGGCGCGCATGGACGGCTGCGGCGAACTGCGCATCTTCTGGAGCGTGGTGCTGCCGCTGCTCGGGCCGGCGCTGGGCACCTTGGGGCTGATCACCTTCATCGCCTCCTGGAACAACTTCATGGCGCCGCTGGTGGTGATGCGTTCGGCCGAGAACTACACCTTGCCGCTGGCCCTGCGCTCCATGCAGAGCCCCAACAACACCGAATGGGGCGCCCTGATGGTGGGCAGCGCCATCGCCATGCTGCCCTTGCTGGTGGCCTATGCCTTCAGCGCCCGGAGGCTGGTCGCCGGCCTGACCTCCGGCGCCGTCCGCGGCTGAGCCGCCTTCTTCCTCCCGACATTCCGACCCATGAGCTCCAACGACCCCCTCGCCACCGCAGCCGCCCTGAAGGCCACCTTCGGCCCCCGATTCGCCTGGGGTTCGGCCACCAGCGCCGCGCAGATCGAAGGCGCCGCCGCCACCGACGGCAAGGGCGAGTCGATCTGGGACCGCTTCTGCAGCGAGCCCGGCCGCATCAACGATGGCTCCAACATCAGCGTGGCCTGTGACCACTACCACCGCTTCCGCGACGACGTGGCGCTGATGCGCTGGCTGGGCCTGTCGGCCTACCGCTTTTCGATCGCCTGGCCGCGCGTGCAGCCGCTCGGACGAGGCGCCTGGAACGAGGCCGGCTTCGCCTTCTACGATCAGCTCATCGACGCCCTGCTGGAGGCGGGCATCGCCCCCCACGCCACGCTCTACCACTGGGACCTGCCGCAGGCCCTGCAGGACGAGTTCGAGGGCTGGGAGTCGCGCGAGATCGTGGCCCGCTTTGCCGACTACGCGGCCGAGGTGGCCCGCCGCTTCGGCGACCGGCTGGGCTCGATCTCCACGCTCAATGAACCCTGGTGCTCGGCCACGCTGGGCTACGAGTTGGCCCAGTTCGCGCCTGGCAAGGCGAACCGCGCCGCTGCGATGCAGGTCTCGCACCACCTGCTGCTGGCGCACGGCATGGCGATCCAGTCGATGCGGGCGCAGGGCCGGCCGGCCGCGCTGGGTGTCGTGCTCAACCACACGCCTGCTTTCCCGGCCACCGCCAGCGAGGCCGACCGCCGCGCCGCGCGCCTGGACGACGGCCTGAACGTGCGCTGGTACATGGACCCGGTGTTCCGTGGCCAGTATCCGGCCGATGTGCTGGAGCACCTGGGCGCGGACGCGCCACGCGTCGAGCCAGGCGATCTCGCCCAGATCGCCCAGCCGCTGGACTTCCTCGGCGTCAACTTCTACACCCGCAGTTTCATCAGCACCGCGCAGCCCGCCGTGCCCGCGCCGGGCAAGCAGGGCTTCACGGACATGGGCTGGGAGATCTACCCCAAGGCGCTGACGCAGCACCTGGTGCGCATCACCCGCGAGTACTCGCCGCCGCCCATCTACATCACCGAGAACGGCATGGCCAATGTCGACCGGCTGGAGGACGCCGGGCGTGTGGCCGACCCGGAGCGCGTGGCCTACCTGCGCGACCACCTCACCGCGCTGGCGCGCGCCATTGAACTGGGCGTGGACGTGCGGGGCTACTTCTACTGGAGCCTGCTCGACAACTTCGAGTGGAATTCGGGCTACACGAAGCGGTTCGGACTGTTCCGGGTGGACTACGAGACGCAGGCCCGCACGGCCAAGGACAGCGCTCACTGGTACCGCGCGTTCATTGGCGCGGCCAAGGCCTGACATGGCCAGCGTGCGTTTCGAAGGCATCGCCAAGACCTATGCCGGCGCTGCCGCGCCGGTGGTGCACGGCCTGGATCTGGAGATCGCCGACGGCGAGTTCATGGTGCTGGTCGGCCCGTCGGGCTGCGGCAAGAGCACCACCCTGCGCATGCTGGCCGGGCTGGAGGACGTGAGCGCCGGCCGCATCCTGATCGGCGAGCGCGAGGTGACCGAGGTGCCACCCGCCCAACGTGGGGTGGCCATGGTGTTCCAGAGCTATGCGTTGTACCCGCACATGACGGTGGCCGAGAACATGGGCTTCGGATTGCGCATGGCGGGCCAGTCGCGCGCTGCTGTCGACGTGGCGGTGAAGCGCGCAGCCGACCGCCTGCAACTCACGCCGTGGCTGGGCCGCCGGCCGCGGGAGTTGTCGGGCGGGCAACGCCAGCGCGTGGCCATCGGCCGCGCCATCGTGCGCGAACCGAAGGTCTTCCTGTTCGACGAGCCGCTGTCCAACCTGGACGCAGCGCTGCGCACGCAGATGCGCCTGGAGCTCGCGCACCTGCACCGCAGCCTGGGCGCCACCATCGTCTACGTCACCCACGACCAGGTCGAGGCGATGACCCTGGGCGACCGCATCGCTGTCTTCAACGGGGGCCGCATCGAGCAGGTGGGCCCGCCGATGCAGGTCTACCAGAAGCCGGCCACGCGCTTCGTGGCCGGCTTTCTCGGCTCGCCGCGCATGAACATGCTGCCGGTGCACGGCGTGGGCCTGGGTGCCCTGTCGGTCCCGGGTGGCCTGTTGCCCTGGCCCGATGGGCTGGAGGCCGGCACGGATGGGGTGGACACGCTGGGCGTCCGCCCGGAGCACCTGCGCCTGGTGGACGCGGGCACCGGCTGTGCGCTGTCCGGCGTGGTCGACATGGTCGAGCACCTGGGGGACACCAGCTTGCTCTATGTGCGCCTGCCCGGTTTGGACGATCCACTGGCGCTGAAACTGGCCGCCAGCGCGGCGCTCCCGCTGCCGGGCGAGGCGGTGCGGGTCAGCGCCGAGCCGAACCAGCTGCTGGCCTTCGACACCCAGGGGCTGCGCCTGCCGCATGACTGAGCCACCGATGCCTGCCTGCCGCCACCCCCGCCTGCTGGCCGATGTCGGCGGCACCCATGTGCGCTTCGCCCGCCAGGCTGCACCTGAGGCGCCGCTGCACGCGATGGCCAGCCTGCGCTGCGCCGAGTATCCCGGCCTGCTGGAGGCTGCGCAGCACTACCTGGCCGGGCAGCCCGGCGAGCCGGCGCCGCGTTGCGTGGCCATCGGCATCGCCACGGCGGTCACCGGCGACCGGGTGCGCATGACGAACCACCATTGGTCGTTCTCCATCGCTGCCCTGCAGGCCGCGCTGGGCGCCGAGCGACTGCTCGTGCTGAACGACTTCTCGGCCCTGGCGTTGGCTTTGCCTGCGCTGCCCGCCGAGCGGCGGCGCCAGGTGGGTGGCGGCGAGGCCGTGGCCGGCGCGCCGCTGGGCCTGATCGGCCCCGGCACCGGGCTGGGGGTGTCCGGCCTGCTTCCCGCCGGGCCCGATGGGGCCGTCCGCGTGCCGATCGGGGGCGAGGGCGGCCATGTCACGCTCGCTGCGTCGAACGATCACGAGGCCGCGGTGCTCCATGTGCTGCAGCGGCGCTTCGGCCACGCCTCGGCCGAACGGGCGCTGTCGGGCCCCGGCCTGGAGAATCTCTACCAGGCCATCGGCCAGGTGGCCGGCAAGTCCTTGGCGCCGCGCAGCGCGGCCGAGATCACCCGCGACGGCATGACGGGCGCTCACCGCCCCTGCACGCAGGCGCTGGAGATGTTCTGCAGCCTGCTCGGCAACGTGGCTGGCAACGTGGCACTGACGCTGGGTGCGCGCGGCGGCCTGTACATCGGCGGCGGCATCGTTCCCCGCCTGGGCGAATGGTTCGACCGCTCGCGCTTCCGCGAGCGCTTCGAGGCCAAGGGGCGCTTCCGCGCTTACCTGCAGGCGATCCCGACCTACGTGGTCCTGGCCGCCGACGAGGCAGCGCTGTTGGGGGCGGGCAGGGCATTGGACGCGGGCTGAGGGGCTTACACCGCCGCCTCCACCACCATCTGCACCCGCTGCTGGCCCTGGAACTCGTCCAGGCTCAGGCGGTAGGCCAGGCGCACCTTGGCGGGCAGGCTGTCGGTGTGGCCGAACCAGATGGCGTCGCGCAGTTGGCCCTGGTGGCGCAGGCGCAGCTTGAGGTGCTTCGCGCCGACCAGGCGTTGCTGGATCACCTCGACCTCGTCGCAGAACACCGGGGCTTCGAAGCCCTGGCCCCAGACCTCGGCGTCCAGCCGCGCCACGGTGTCGGCGTTGAAGTACTCGAGCGCCAGCGGCCCGTCGGTGGCCAGCTGGCGCTGCAGCGCGGCGGGCAGCAGCCATTCGCGCGCCACGGCTTGCAGCGCGGCGTCGAAGATGCCGATGTCCGCCTCGGCCACGGTGCAGCCGGCGGCCATGGCGTGGCCGCCGAACTTGCGCAGCACGCCAGGGTGGCGCTTGCTGACCAGATCCAGCGCGTCGCGCAGGTGAAAGCCGGGGATCGAGCGGCCGGAGCCCTTCAGCAGGCCGTCGGCACCGACGGCGAAGACGAAGGTCGGCCGGTGCAGGCGGTCCTTCATGCGCCCGGCGACGATGCCGACCACGCCTTCGTGGAAGCCGGGGTCGAACAGCACGAGGGCTGGCGGCGCGTCGCCCTCTGCCCCCAGGTTCTGCAGCAGCGTGTCGAGCAGCAGTTCGGCCTGTTCCCGCATGCCGGACTCGACCTCGCGCCGCTCGCGGTTGATGGCGTCGAGCTGCTGCGCCAGCTCGGTGGCGCGCAGCGGGTCGTCGGTGACGAGGCACTCGATGCCCAGGGTCATGTCGGCCAGGCGCCCGGCGGCGTTGATGCGCGGCCCGAGAGCGAAGCCGAAGTCGAAGGCCGAGGCGCGCTCGGTGCGGCGCGAGGCGGCGTTGAACAGCGCGGCCACGCCCGGCTGCATGCGGCCGGCGCGGATGCGCTTGAGCCCCTGCGCGACGAGGCGGCGGTTGTTGGCGTCGAGCTTGACCACGTCGGCCACCGTGCCCAGCGCCACCAGATCCAGCAGCGCATCCAGCTTGGGCTGTGATGCGGCGTCGAAGCGGCCGCGTGCGCGCAACTCGGCGCGCAGCGCCAGCAGGGTGTAGAACATCACGCCGACGCCGGCCAGGGCCTTGCTGGGAAACGCGCAGTCCGGCTGGTTCGGGTTGACGATCACGTCGGCATTGGGCAGCACGATGGCGCCGTTCTCCTGTGCCGGCAGGTGGTGGTCGGTGACCAGCACCTGGATGCCCAGCGCGCGGGCATGGGCCACGCCGGCCAGGCTGGCGATGCCGTTGTCCACGGTGATCAGCACGCCGGGCCGCTGCGCCCGTGCCAGGTCGACGATGATGGGGGTGAGGCCGTAGCCGTGCACCTGGCGGTCGGGCACCACGTAGCCGACATCGGACTTCGCTGCACCGAGCATCACCAGGCCGCGCAGCGCCACGGCGCAGGCGGTGGCGCCGTCGCAGTCGTAGTCCGCGACCACACACAGTCGTTGGCCTTGCTCGATGGCATCCGCCAGCAGCCTGGCGGCGGCGTCGGTGCCGCGCAACTGGGACGGCGGCAGCAACCGGGCCAGGCCATCGTCCAGATCCTCGGCATGGCGCACGCCGCGGGCAGCGAACAGGCGCGCCAGCAGGGGGTGCACGCCGCACTGCTCCAGCGCAAAGGCGGTGCGCGGTGGAACGTCGCGGATCAGCAGGGTGGGAGAGGGCATCGGGGAGGTGGAATCAGAGCGCGGTCAGCCAGGGTGCGGGGTCCGCGCGCCGGGGGGCCAGCGGGCCGCGGCGCCACCAGGGGCGTGGCGCGGTGGCAAAGGTCTGGGCGTGCCGTTCGCCGCAGAGCGTCAATTGCACTGCGTCGCCGGCCTCGGAGCGGGCCAGCAGCGCGGCCAGCGGGCCGGCATCGAGTGCGGCCCAGGCCTCGGCCCAGGCGGCCCAGTCTTCGGCCAGCGCCGGCGCGCGCAGGCGGGTGTCCACCTCGGGCGGGATGTCGGGGCCGGCCGCCTGGGTGATGCCGGTACCGCTGAGCCAGAAGGAGTTCACCGGCAGCAGGCCGTCGGCCTCCCGGGCCACGTTCAGCGGGTGGTCGTGCAGCAGCATCTGCGCCTCGGCCTGCAGCCGGCGCACCAGCCGTGCCACCGGGTGGGCGCCCAGCCACAGGTCCACGTTGCGGCCGATCACACGGTCCAGCGAGGCGGTGGGCAGATCGCGCAGGCTGGGGTGGGTGGCGTACCAGCGAGCGGGTGCGCCCCAGTGCAGGGCCCAGCCACCGTCGGCAAACAGCGGGGCCAGGGCATCGAAGAAGGCGTGTGAGGCCGTGGCGTCCAGCACCAGCGTGGCTGGATCGCCCAGCGAGACCTGCTCGGTGCCCACATGCCAGTGCGTGGGGCTCAACAGCCCCCAACCGGCTTCACCGGGCACCGCCGGCAGGCCGTCGCGTTGGGCGGCGCGGGCGGCGAAGGGCAGCCCGCCGTCGACGAGGGGCCAGGCCCAGACCCGCGCCAGCACGCGCTCGTGCGGCAGGTTCAGGGCCAGCTCGTCGCCTTCGTCGCGCACGCCGGGGTCGAGCCGCGCCAGCAGGCGCTCGAGCGTGGGCAGGTGGAGGGTGGACAGGGCCTGGCCGGCGGCGGGCGATGTGGCAGAGGCGAAGGGAAGCACCAGGTGCATCGGCGGATTATCGGCGCGTGGCGTGGCCTTGCCGCGGCAGCTTGGCCTGCGGGGCGGCCGCTCCGGTAGCATGGCCGCCTCATGAGTCTTTCTTTCCAACTGCCCTACGAGTGGCAGATCGGCTGGCGCTACACGCGCGCCGGTCGGGCCGGCCGGCGCAACGGCTTCATCTCGTTCATCTCCTTCGTCTCGGTGATCGGCATCGCGCTGGGCGTGGCCGCCTTGATCATCGTGCTCAGCGTGATGAACGGTTTCCAGAAGGAGGTGCGCGACCGCATGCTGTCGGCCATCGCGCATGTCGAACTGCTGGAGCCCAACGGCGCGGCCTTGGCCGACTGGCAGGCGCTGGCTGCCAGAGCGAAGCAGGATCCATCGGTGCGCGCGGCCGCGCCCTTCATCGCCATGCAGTCGCTGCTGGCCCGGGGCGAGGACATGCGCGGCGCGGTGGTGCGCGGCGTCCTTCCCGAGGCCGAGGCCGGCATCACCGACCTGGCCGCCGCATTGCGGGCCGACGGCACGCTGGCCAAGCTGGTGCCCGGGGCCTGGAACGTGGTGCTGGGCGGCGAGCTGGCCCGCGCGCTTGGCGTGAAGGTGGGCGACCCGGTGACCCTGATCGCCCCGGGCGGCCAGGTGACACCGGCCGGCGTGGTGCCGCGCCTGAAGCAGTTCACCCTGGTCGGCATCTTCAACGTCGGCCACTACGAGTACGACAGCGCCCTGGCGCTGATCCACCTGGACGACGCGGCGCGCCTGTACCGCACCGAGGGCCCGACGGGGGTGCAGCTGAAGCTGGCCGACGTGCACGAGGCGCGCGACGTGGGCTACCGCCTGGCCGAGGCGCTGGGCCCGCAGGTGCGTGTGCGCGACTGGACGCGCACCAACGCCGCCTGGTACGACGCGGTGCAGATCGAGAAGCGCATGCTCTTCATCATCCTGACGCTGATCGTCGCGGTGGCGGCGTTCAACCTGGTCTCGACGCTGGTGATGACGGTGACCGACAAGCGTGCCGACATCGCCATCCTGCGCACCCTGGGCGCCAGCCCGCGTTCGGTGATGGGCATCTTCGTGGTGCAGGGGGCGACCGCCGGCGTCATCGGCACGCTGGCCGGTGTCGGCTTCGGCCTGCTCGTGGCCTTCAACGTGGGCGTCATCGTGCCGGCCATCGAGCGGCTGCTGGGCGTGGCCTTCCTGCCGAGCAGCGTCTACGTCATCAGCCGCATGCCCAGCGACCCGCAGATGGGCGACATCCTCCCCATCGGCCTGATCGCCCTGGCGCTGGCCTTCCTGGCCACGCTGTACCCGAGCTGGCGCGCCAGCCGGGTCAACCCGGCCGAGGCCCTGCGCTATGAATGAACTGGGCCCCAAGACGACTGCGTCGTCGCCCCCCGAGGTGAGCTCGGCCGCTTGGGGCGGCCCGGCGCGGCCGGCCGTCGTCCTGCAATGCCAGGGTCTCACCAAGCGCTTCCACGAAGGCCCGCTGGACGTGCAGGTGCTGCACGGCGTGGACCTCACGGTGTATGCCGGCCAGACCCTGGCCATCGTCGGCGCCTCCGGCTCGGGCAAGAGCACGCTGCTGCACCTGCTGGGCGGGCTCGACGCACCGACCAGCGGCAGCGTCACGCTGATGGGCCAGCGCATGGACGCGCTGGACGCCGCCGCGCAGGGCCGCTGGCGCAACCGGCACCTGGGTTTCGTCTACCAGTTCCACCACCTGCTGCCCGAGTTCAGCGCGCTGGACAACGTGGCGATGCCGCTGCGCATCCGCCGTGAGTCGGTGGCGGCTGCCCAGGCCACCGCGCGCGCCGCGCTGGCCGAGGTGGGCCTGGCCGATCGCGTGCTGCACCGCCCCTCGGAGCTCTCTGGCGGCGAGCGTCAGCGCGTCGCACTGGCCCGCGCCCTGGTGGCCCAGCCGGCCTGCGTGCTGGCCGACGAGCCCACCGGCAACCTGGACCGTGACACCGCCGACCGCGTCTTCGCACTGATGCTGGCCCGTGCCCGCGAGCGTGGCCTGGCCTTCGTGCTGGTGACGCACGATGCGTCACTCGCCGCGCGCTGCGACCGCCAGGTGCGCCTGGACGCCGGGCGGCTCAGCGAAACCGCCTGACACCCACACCCATGCGCTTCGCCGACCTGGGCCCGCTGCCGCTGTCCATCATGGTCTCGCTGGGGATCGCGGTGGTGATCCTGGCGGTGCGGGTCTTCGTGCTGGTGCGCATGCGCCAGCGCCACCAGCGCGAGAACCGGCAGGAGACTGAGCGCCTGCGCTCGCTGGTGGTGGCCTACCGCTCGCTGGCCGGCTCGTTCACGCCGGCCACGGCGGACCAGCGTGGCCAACTGGAGGAGGCGCTGGCCGAGGTGGTGCTGTTCGGCACCGTGCGCCAGGTTGAACTGGCCGTGGGCTGCGTGCAGGCCATCCAGCGCCAGGAGGCGCCGGGCTACCAGGCCCTGGTCGACGACCTGCGCGCCGACCTGCGCGATCAACTCGGCCTGGAGCCCATTCCCTCGGAGCTGCACATCCCCGCGGCCGGGCCGGGCCGCCTGCGGCAACCCGGGCGGCCCGGCAACGCCAAGGGCGGGGCGGCCAGCCCGGCGCCGCGCGACGATGTGGATTGACACCCACTGCCACCTCGACGCGGCGGAGTTCGATGCCGACCGCGACGCGGTGATCGCCCGCGCCCGCGCCGCCGGCGTGACGATGCAGGTGCTGCCGGCGGTGGAGGTGGGCAACTTCGCTGCCGTCCGCGCGCTGGCCCATGCCCATGGGCTGGCCTATGCGCTGGGCATCCACCCGCTGTACGTGCACCGCGCCTGCGATGCCGATCTCGACACATTGCGCGACGCGCTGGCGCAATGGCGTGACGACCCCCGCCTGGTGGCGGTCGGCGAGATCGGCCTCGACTTCTTCGTGCCCGGGCTCGATCCGGTGCTGCAGGAGCGCTTCTACCTGGCACAGCTCAAGCTGGCGCGCGACGCCGGCCTGCCGGTGATCCTGCATGTGCGCCGCTCGGCCGACAGCCTGCTGAAGGGCCTGCGCCGCATCGGCGTGGCCGGCGGCATCGCCCACGCGTTCAATGGCAGCCAGGTGCAGGCCATGGCCTTTGTCGAACGCGGCTTCGCGCTCGGTTTTGGCGGCGCGATGAGCTTCGAGCGCGCCCTCAACATCCGCCGCCTGGCCACCGCGCTGCCCGAGCGGGCCCTGGTGCTCGAGACCGACGCGCCGGACATCCCGCCGCAGTGGCTCTACCGCCGTTCGGACCAGCGTGCGGCGGGCGAATCCGGCCGCAACGAACCGGGTGAACTGCCGCGCATCGCCGAGACGCTGGCCATGTTGCGCGGGTGGTCATTGGCCGAGACCGCCGCGGTCACGCGGGCCAATGCCGTGGCCGCGCTGCCTCGGCTGGCCGGCCTGATGCCCGAATGAGCAGCTTGCCCCGGCTCGAAGGACTGCCACCGGTCATTGGCCGGCAGACGAGGCTGGTGGTGCTGGGCAGCTTTCCCGGCGTGGCCTCGCTGCAGGCCGGCCAGTACTACGCGCACCCGCGCAACCAGTTCTGGCCCATCGTCGGGGAGTTGCTGCGGGTGGATCTGAAGGCGCTGGCCTATGAGCAGCGGCTGGTGGTGATCCGCGACCGGGGGCTGGGGCTGTGGGATGTCTACGCGGCGTGTCGCCGCGACGGCAGCCTGGACAGCGCCATCGAGGCCGCGGAGCCCAACGACCTGGGCAGCCTGCTGCACCGCGCACCCGGGCTGGTGGCCATCGCCCACAACGGCGGCGAATCCGCACGCTCGATGCGGGTGACCGCAGCGCTGGGCCTGCCGGTGCACCGCCTGCCGTCCAGCAGCCCGGCCAACGCCAGCTGGTCGTTCGAGCGCAAGCTGGGCGCCTGGCGAGAGGCTTTCGAGGCGGCCGGGCTGATCTGATCGGGGTCTTCCCGAGGGTGTCGCGACAGGCTGTCCAGGGCGCCGTGGTTAGCCCCACTTGCCGGGCCCGCACAGGTGACTGAAAGTGAAGCTCACACATGCTGCGTGCAGCGGCATGGGCTGAACCGATCAACACAGCACCCGTAGGAGACACGCATGAGCACGACTTCCCCGACCCCGCGCCGCCGCTTCCTGAAGAACGCCGCCAAGGCGGCCGGCGCTGCCGGCGCGCTGGCCGCGCCGATGATCTCCACGGCCCAGACCGTGAGCCTGCGTTTCCAGAGCACCTGGCCGGCCAAGGACATCTTCCACGAGTACGCGGCCGACTTCGCGAAGAAGGTCAACGACATGGCGGGTGGCCGTCTGAAGATCGAGGTGCTGCCTTCGGGCTCGGTGGTGCCGGCCTTCCAACTGCTTGAGGCGGTGGCCAAGGGCACGCTCGATGGCGGCCACGGTGTGGTGGCCTACCACTATGGCAAGAACTCCGCCTTGGCGCTGTGGGGCTCGGGCCCGGCCTTCGGCATGGACCCGAACATGGTGCTGGCCTGGCACAACTACGGCGGCGGCAAGGCGCTGCTGGACGAGATCTACAAGAGCCTCAACCTGGATGTCGTGTCGTACCTGTATGGCCCGATGCCCACCCAGCCGTTCGGCTGGTTCAAGAAGCCGATCGCCAAGGTCGACGACATGAAGGGCATGAAGTTCCGGACGGTGGGCCTGGCCGTCGACATGTACACCGACATGGGCGCTGCCGTGAACCCGCTGCCGGGCGGCGAGATCGTGCCGGCCCTGGACCGCGGGTTGATCGACGGTGCCGAGTTCAACAACGCCAGCTCGGACCGCCTGCTCGGCTTCCCCGACGTCGCCAAGAACTGCATGCTCCAGAGCTTCCACCAGAGCGGCGAGCAGTTCGAGATCCTGTTCAACAAGACCAAGTACGACGGCCTGCCGGCCGAACTGAAGTCGGTGATCGACTATGCGGTCCAGGCCTCCAGCGCCGACATGAGCTGGAAGGCGATCCAGCGCAACTCTCAGGACTACATCGAGCTGAAGAAGGCTGGCATCAAGTTCTACAAGACGCCCGACGCGATCCTGCGCGCCCAGCTCGCCGCCTGGGACAAGATCATCGCCAAGAAGGGTGGCGAGAACGCCCTGTTCCAGAAGGTGCTCGACAGCCAGAAGGCCTTCGCCCAGCGTGCCGGCGCCTGGCAGAACGACTACATGGTCGACTTCAAGATGGCCTACAACCACTACTTCGGCAAGGCATGACCGGTTGACCGGCCCTCGGCCACCGGGCGCGACGCGCCGGTGGCCGATCCTTCCCTTGCTCGAGAGGCATATCGATGCAACGCTTGCTGCTGGCGGTGGACCGCCTGTCCACCTGGATCGGCCAGGTTTTCGCGTGGGCGATCATCCTGCTCACCGTGATGATCACTGGGGAGGTGTTCTCCCGGTATGTGCTGAACGAGCCGCACGATTGGGCGCTGAACCTGCAGATCATGTTCTACGGCACCTTGTTCATGATGGCGGGTGCCTACACGCTGAGCAAGAACGGGCATGTGCGTGGCGACGTGCTCTACGGCTTCTTCCGCCCGCGCACGCAGGCCACGCTGGATCTGCTGCTGTATGTCGTGTTCTTCCTGCCCGGCATCGTCGCGCTGACCTACGCCGGCTGGACCTACGCGCTGGAGGCGTTGGCCATCCGCGAGAAGACCTTCTCGGCCACCCCGCTGCCGCTCTACCCCTTCAAATTCATCATCCCGATGGCGGGCTTCATGCTGCTGCTGCAGGGGTTTGCCGAGATCGTGCGTTGCGTTGCCTGCATACGCACCGGGGAATGGCCGTCGCGAGAAGCTGACGTGGAGGAGGTCGACGTCGAAAAGCTGAAGCAGATGGTGCACGTGAAGGACGAGGACATCGCCGCGCTCGACAAGTACGTGGTCAAGGAGGAGGCGAAATGATCCGGATCCGCAAGGAGCTGTGGTTCGGCTTCATCATCATGGGGCTGATCATCGCCGGGACGGCGGTGATGCTGATCTCGGCGGACACCATCACCCGCGGGCACCTGGGCCTGATGATGCTGGCGCTGGTTGTCGTGGCCATCATGCTGGGGTTCCCCACGGCCTTCACCTTGATGGGCATGGGCATGCTCTTCACCTGGATCGCCTACGACGAGAGCATCACCAAGACGCTGGACCTGATGGTTCAGTCGGCCTTCAAGGTGATGAGCAACGACGTGCTGATCTCGATCCCGTTGTTCGTCTTCATGGGCTACCTGGTCGAGCGGGCCAACCTGATCGAGAAGCTGTTCCGGAGCCTGCACCTGGCCATGGCGCGCGTGCCGGGGTCGCTTGCGGTGGCCACGCTGTTCACCTGTGCGGTGTTCGCCACCGCCACCGGCATCGTCGGCGCCGTGGTCACGCTGATGGGCCTGTTGGCGTTGCCGCAGATGCTCAAGGGAGGCTATGACGTCCGCCTCTCCGCGGGGGTCATCACCGCCGGCGGCTGCCTGGGCATCCTGATCCCGCCGTCGGTCCTGTTGATCGTCTACGGGGCCACGGCGGGCGTGTCGGTGGTGCAGTTGTACGCCGGTGCCTTCTTTCCGGGCATCATGCTGGCCGGCCTGTACATCCTTTATGTGATCGTGGTGGCCAAGCTGAAGCCATCGCTGGCCCCCCCGCTGTCGGCCGAGGCGCGCTTCGTGCCGTTGCCGGAGTTCACGCAGCGCATTGCCGACACGGTCTCCAACCGTGCCTTGCCGGCGCTGCTGTCGGCCCTGAAGGGGCCCGGCAACCAGCAGGTGCCCACCGGGCACATCCTTCGCCAACTGGGCATCACCCTGTTGCCCGCGTTGTTCTTCGTGGTCGTGGCCAGCATGGCCTACCGCAGCGCCACCGCACCGCTCGACGAGCTGCCCGTGGCCACGGCGGGCGATGGCAGTCTGTCCGTGCCGGCAGGCGGCCTGGAGGAGCCGGCATCCACCGGCGGGCTGCAGGAACCGCCGTCGAGCGGCGGGTTGCAGGAGCCACCCACCGAGTCGGGCGGGTTGAAGGAGCCACCGGCTGCCGAGGGGGCCTTGAAAGAGCCGGCACCCACCAGCAGCCAGCTTGGCGAGCCTCCCACGGCTGCAGCGGCCGGCGCGGCCGCCGAGCCTGCTCGTGTTCCGGCAGGCCGTGGCTTCTGGATCGGCCTGGGCCTGGGCGGCGTGGCCATGGTGGCGTTCTACGCGTTGCTCAGTTTCCAGCGGCTGGAGGTGTTCAAGATGCTGTTGACCAGCTTCTTCCCGCTGATGATCCTGATCCTGGCCGTGCTCGGCTCCATCGTCTTCGGCCTGGCCACGCCCACCGAGGCGGCCGCCGTCGGGGCCACCGGGGGCTTCATCCTCGCGGCGGCCTACCGCCAGCTGACCATGAGCGTGGTGAAGGAAAGCGTCTTCCTCACCGCCAAGACCAGTGCCATGGTGTGCTGGTTGTTCGTGGGCTCAGCGATCTTTTCGGCCGCGTTCGCCCTGCTGGGCGGGCAGGAACTGGTGGAGAAGTGGGTGCTGGGGATGAACCTCAGCAAGACCGAGTTCCTGGTGCTCTCCCAGGTGATCATCTTCGTCCTGGGCTGGCCGTTGGAGTGGACGGAGATCATCGTCATCTTCATGCCGATCTTCATCCCGCTGCTGGACAACTTCGGTGTCGACCCGCTGTTCTTCGGCCTGCTGGTGGCGTTGAACCTGCAGACGGCCTTCCTGTCGCCACCGGTGGCGATGGCGGCGTTCTACCTGAAGGGCGTGGCACCGAAGCACGTGACACTGAACCAGATCTTCTCGGGCATGTTGCCGTTCATGGGCATCCAGGTGCTGGCCATCGTGCTGCTTTACATGTTCCCGGCGATCGGCATGTGGTTGCCGCAGGTGCTCTACAAGTAGGCCTGCAAGGCGCTCAGCCGGGCGCCCGATGTCAGGTCACCCGCAGCGGAATGGTCACCGGCCCGTCGTTGATGAGGTGCACCTGCATGTCGGCGCCGAACTCGCCGGCCGCGACCTGCGGGTGCCGGCCCTGCGCCAGGGACAGCAATCGGTCGTAGAGCACGCGCCCCAGGGCGGCCGGCGCGGCGCCGGTGAAGCTGGGGCGGTTGCCGCCGGCGGTGTCGGCTGCCAGCGTGAACTGCGAGACGATCAGCAGCCCGCCGGGGCTGCCCGCGCCGTCTAGATCCTGCAGGCTGCGGTTCATCTTGCCGGCATCGTCGCTGAAGATGCGCAGCTTGAGCACTTTGTCCAGCAGGCGCTCGGCCTGCATCTCGGTGTCCGTGGGTTCGGCGCAGACCAGCAGCAGCAGGCCGCGCCCGATCTGGCCGATGGTGTGGCCGCCCACCTCGACCCGCGCCTCCCGCACCCGCTGCACGAGGCCGATCACAGCAGATCCCTGGCGTCGTCGAAATGCGCTTCCACGTCGTTGGGCAGCAGCTGGATGCTGGCCCGCAGGCCCGGCACGGCACTCATCAGCGCCTGCTCGACCGAGGATCTCAAGGCCGCAGCACGCTGCAGCGTCCAGCCGGCCGGCATGTGCATGTGCATGTCGACGAATCGGCGGGCACCGGCACGGCGCGACACCACGTGGTCGAAGCGGATGGCGGTGGGGTGGGCGAACTCGGCCAGCACCTGATCGATGGCCTCGCGGTGTTCGGGCTCCAGTGCGCGGTCCATCAGCCCATCGGCCGAACGCCGGATCAGCGACACACCCTCGCGCACGATGTTCGCCGCCACCGCAATGGCGGCCAGCGGATCCAGCCACTGCCAGCCGGTGGCACCGACGGCCAGCAGGCCGGCGACGACACCGGCCGAGGTCCAGACGTCGGTGATCAGGTGGCGTGCATCGCCTTCCAGCGCCATCGAGTGGTGCTCGCGTGCGGTGCGCAGCATGAAGAAGGCCAGTACGCCGTTCAACCCCGAGCTGAGCACCGACAGCGTCAGGCCCAGCCCCAGGGCCTGCAGCGGCTGCGGATTCAGCCAGCGCTCCACGGCCGCCGCCACGATGCCCAGTGCCGCCACGATGATCAGCACGCCCTCGAAGCCGCTGGAGAAGTACTCGGCCTTGTGGTGGCCATAGGGGTGGTCGTCGTCGGGTGGCTGGGCCGCGATGGTGACCATCGCGAGCGCGAACATCGCACCGGCCAGGTTGACCAGCGACTCCAGCGCGTCGGACAGCAGGCTTACCGAATCGGTGAGCCACCAGGCACCGGTTTTCAGCGCAATGGTGGCCAGGGCCGCGGCAATGGACAGTTTCAGATAGGAGCTGACTTGCATGCCCGGATTGTGGCGATGTTGGCCTACCATTCGTTGACGCGCCACCATGGGGGTGGGCTACTTGAGAATCGGAGACATCATGATGAAGCCCGTGACCCGCATCCTGGCCTGGTCCCTCGCCGCCAGCCTCAGCTACGGCGGATTCGTTCAGAGCGCCCAAGCCGGTGTGATCGGCGCCGAGCAATTGGCGGCGCCGGCTGCTTCCGCTGAAGCACAGGCCGCACGCGACACCGTGTTGCGCGCCTTCGAGCGCGCCGACCTGCAGGCTGCGCTGCAGGAACGCGGGGTGGACATGTCCCAGGCCCGCGCCCGGGTGGACGCGCTGACCGACGCCGAGGCCTTGTCCCTGGCTGAGCGCATCGATGCGGCCCCCGCTGGCGGCAGCGACATCCTGGGTGCACTGCTGTTCATCTTCGTGCTGCTGCTGGTCACCGACATCCTGGGCCTGACCAAGATCTTCCCGTTCACCCGCTCGGTGCGCTGAGCGCGTGTACCCGCTGAAGCGCCGGGCTTGGCTCGGCGCGCTGGGCGCGGCCGCGGTCGCCCCGGCCCTCACGGCGTGCGCAGCGCTGGACTCGCCCATGGCGGCCGCGCTGCGCCGCCATCCACCGGCGGGCCTGCCGCGCCGGGCGGATCTTTCTTCGGTGCCGTTCGTCAGCAGTGACGACGGCTTGTGCGGCCCGGCGGCCCTCGCCATGGTGCTGGCCGCCGCCGGGGCACCAGCGCCGATGGCCACACTGACGGAAGCCGTCTACCTGCCCGGCCGCGACGGCGCCTTGCAGGCCGAGATGCTGGCGGCGGCTCGCCGGCAGGGCGCGCTGGCTTTTCTGCTGGCGCCGACCCTGACTGCGGCGCTCACCGAGGTGGCCGCCGGCACGCCCGTGCTGGTGTTGCTGAACCTGGCCCTGCCCTGGTGGCCGCGCTGGCACTACGCCGTGCTGGTGGGTTACGACCTGGACCGCGACCTCGCCGTTCTGCACACGGGTACGCGCCGGGCCGACGCGTGGCCGCTCGATACCCTGGCCCACACCTGGTTCCGCGCCGGGGCTTGGGGCCTGGTGGTGCAGCCGCCTGGTCGCTGGCCGGCCACGGTGGACGAGGCTTCGGCTGTCACGGCCGTGGCGGCGTTCGAACACACGCAGGGGCCCGCCGCGGCGGAGGCGGCCTGGCGGGCGGCCCGGCTGCGCTGGCCGGAGGCCTTGGCGTCGGCGGTCGGCCTCGGCAACAACCTGCTGGCGCAGGCTCGTTGGGATGAAGCGGCCCAGGTGCTGGCGGCGGCGGCCCAGCGCCACGACAGCGCCGCCGCCTGGAACAACCTCGCGGTCGCCGAGGCCCGGCGTGGCCGCCAGGATGCCGCACGCACCTCGCTTGATCGTGCCGAGCGGCGCGCCCGCGCCGCCGAGCCCCAATGGGCCGCCACAGTGGCGGCGACTCGGCGCGAACTGGGCTTCTGAAATGGGACACCCGGTGCCGGGGTACCGGCCCCACCCGCCAAGCGGGTCTGCGGCCGCTTGGGAGCGGCCCGGCGCTGGCCGCAGGTGCTGAGCCCCGTCGTTCTTGAATCGCTACTTGCCGGCGATGCCGAGCAGTTCGACGTCGAAATGCAGCGTGGCATTCGGCGGGATCACGCCGCCCGCGCCCTTGGCGCCGTAGGCGATGGCCGGCGGGCAGATCAGCTTGGCCTTGCCGCCCACCTTGATCTTCTGCACGCCCTCGGTCCAGCAGGGGATCACGCGGTTGAGCGGAAACTCGGCCGGCTGGCCGCTCTTGTACGAGCTGTCGAATTCCTTGCCAGCGGGGAAGGTGCCGCGGTAGTGGACCTTGACCGTGTCGGTGGGGCTGGGGCTGGCGCCGGTGCCTTCCTTGATCGAGCGGAAGACCAGGCCGCTCGGCCAGGTTTCGCTGCCATCGGCCGCTTTGACCGGGCCGGAAGCTGCGGCGGGCACGGTGCCGCTGATCGGTTCGACCTGGGCGTGGGCGGCCAGGCCGGCCAGCGCCAGCGCAGAAGAAACGACAGCAAATTTTCTTGAACGGTTCATCGGGATCTCCGCGAACTGAAGGGATTCAGGACAGGGTGATGCGCGCGAATTTGCGCTTACCCACCTGGGCGACGAATGTACCGGCCTGGAGTTTCAGGCCTTTGTCGGAAACGACTCCTCCGTCGATGCGCACGCCGCCTTGGTCGATCAGGCGGTTGGCCTCGGTGGTGCTGGGCGCCAGCCGGGCCGCCTTCAGCAGTGCGCCGACGCCGATCGGGGCCCCGGACAATGAGATTTCTTCGATCTCGTCCGGGATGCCGCCCCTGGCGCGGTTGTCGAAATCGGCTTCCGCAGCCACGGCAGCCGACGCGCTGTGGAAGCGCGTCGTGATCTCCTTGGCCAGCAACACCTTGGCATCCTTGGGGTTGCGGCCCGCCGCGATCTCGGCTTTCAGCGCCGCGATCTCGGCCTCGGAGCGGAAGCTCAGCAAGGTGAAGTACTTCCACATCAGCGTGTCGCTGATCGACAGCAGCTTGGCGAACATGGTGTTCGCGTCCTCGGTGATGCCGATGTAGTTGTTCTTGGACTTCGACATCTTCTCGATGCCGTCCA
>JADMKA010000208.1 GCA_018780145.1 Vitreoscilla sp.
CAAGCCGGCTGAGCACCCGCCCGGCGGGTGGGGCCGGTACCCCGGCACCGGGTGCTCCATTTCAGGCCTGGCGGAGCTGGGTCGAGACGTGCTCGTTGATGCCCATGGCGCCGAACATCAGCGCCACCAGCCGATTCACGTCGAAGAAGGTGATTTGCCGGCCTTCGGCACGCTTCGCGATGACCCAGTTCAGCAGATCGCCGGCCGCGACGAAGTCAACGCGGATCAGCAGCGCACAGGAGACACGCAGAACCTTCGAATCGCCCAGCTTGGCGTTCAGGAAGGCCAGCAGCGTGGCCTGGTCACCCGCCAGCTGGCCGGAGATTTCCAGGGTCGTGACCTCGATCTCGCCACGGCCGTCCGGTGCGTCCATCAGCGAGGTCACGGCGTCGCTGATCGACGACAGGACGGCCGAACGGGTGTTGGCGGCCGGGCCGGACAGCCGCACGGTGCAGCGCGTGCTCTCCCAACTGGGCGGCGAGACTTCGTAGGTGACACAGTAGTCGATGGCCACGTCGTCGAACTGGTCGGGCCGGTTCACCAGCCGCAAGGCATCCAGCCGCGCCAGCCAATAGGCCGGGTCGGCGTCACGCACGCCCACCGGGGCGGTTTCCTGCAGGTTGTCGAACAGGCGGTCGGCAGCCAGCCAGCGCATTTGCACCGGTTCCGCGGCCCATTGCTGAAACAGTTTTCGCAGGCCGGCGGCAGCGGCGGGCTCGATGCGCTTGAGTTGGGTCCAGTCCAGGACCCAGGGTTGCGGCAGTTGCAGAAGCTGAGACCCGAGCAAGGCCAGGCCGTCGGTGTCCAGGCGCGGCGGGCAGACCCAGCCGACTTGCCCGGTGTCGTTGGTGCCGGTGGAGCTCTTGGCTGTCGACACATCGGACAGCAGCTTGGGCAGCGAATACCACTGCGGCGGTGAGCGGCCGATCTGCTCGGCGAAGCTCAGCGCCAGGTTCTCGAAGCGTTGCTGCTGGCCGGTGGCCCGGTACAGGTCGAACAGCACCATCCAGGTGTCTTCATGGGTCTGGCGAGCGCCGCCAGTGCCGGTGTGCTGCACCAGCAGCCTTTCGGCGTGGATGAAATCGGCGTTCGCGAAGGCGATCACCGCCTCGTCCAGCTCGGGGTCGTAGGGGATCTCGCGCACCTCGACATCCGCCATCTCGACCAGCGGCATGCGGGCCGAGATGGGGCCGGGCGACACTGGTGCCGGGGGCTTCGGCGGCTCGGCGATCGGCGCCGCACTGGGGAGGGGCGGCGGTTCGACCACGGCCACGCTCGCGATCGCCGGCAGGTTGTCCCGGCGCAGATCGAGCGGCACGGTGGCGTCGGCGTCGATCGGGTCGGTCAGGACGGGTGGCTGCGCTTTCAGGTGGGCCGGCGCCGCGGCGGGGGGCGGCGGCATGCCGGGCGGCCCTGGCCGCATGCCGGGGATGGGCGCCACCCCGACCATCTGCTTCTCGATGGCATCGATCTTGGCCTTGACGCCGCGGTCCGGCAGGCCCGACGGATGGCTGCCGCGCACGTCCGACTCGTCCAGCCGCGAATTGGCGTTCAGCGCGGCGGCCTGCTCGGGCGTCAGGCCCTCGCGGCGGATGCGCCGCAGCATGTCGAGCTCGCGCTTGCGGACGAAATCGTTGCGCCGCTTGCGCTCGATCATCGCCTTCAGCTCGGCCCGGTCCGAGTCGTCGTACTGGCTGAGACGGCTGTCCTCGCCGCGTGCCATCAGATCACGCGCCGGCCCGGCAATCGAGCGCACGACTCGGCTCAGGATGCCTTTGCCGTCGGTGCCGTTGGTCATGGGGCCGGGTTCCGGGAACCGTGAAAGGGGGCCGGGGCCCTCAGTCGCCGAACATCTTCTGCTTCATCTCGCGGCGCTGCTGCGCTTCGAGCGACAGCGTGGCGGTCGGGCGCGCCAGCAAGCGGCCCAGCCCGATCGGCTCGCCGGTTTCATCGCAGAAGCCATAGTCGCCCGCCTCGATGCGGCCCAGCGACTGGGAGATCTTCTTCAGCAGCTTGCGTTCGCGGTCGCGGGTACGCAATTCCAGCGCATGCTCTTCCTCGATGGTGGCGCGGTCAGCCGGGTCGGGGACGATCGAGGTGTCTTCGCGCAGGTGCTCGGTGGTTTCGCCGGCGTTGGACAGCAGGGCGTCCTTCTGCTCCTGCAGGCGGACACGGAAGAACTCGAGCTGCTTCTCGTTCATGTACTCCGTGTCGGGCATGGCGAGCAACTCCGGCTCGGTCAGGTCCTTGCCGGCCTTGGTCTTCCAGGCGTTGGCGAGCTTGGGGTCCGCCTTGGCGGCGGATTTCACTGCATTCATGGGTTCGGGATAGGTCTTGATCGAGGGCTTGGCCGGCGAGAAACGGTCGGCGAAGCTGGCGGTGGATGGGGTCGGCGCCGGGGCGCGGGGCGGGGGAGGCGTCAGAACCACCTTGGTGGGGGCGGCTCGTGGAGCCGGCGCCGCAGCCTTGGCGCTGGCGGCTTTTGCTGGCGTTGCCTTGGCCTCTGCCTTGGGTGCAGCGGCGGTCTTCTTTGCGCTCTCCTTTTCAGGGGCGGCGCTCTTCGCCGATGTCTTGGTCACGGTCCGTCTCCTCACCACATCGCATGGGGTTGGGCTGTTATACCCTCTGGGGCAGGGCGGCTGTGGTGCGGCCGCCACGGTACGAGCGCGCGGATTGTAGCCATGCGATCACCGCTCCTGGCTGACGGTATCAGACCAGGCAGCCCTCCAGGCCTTGCAGCAGGATGTCCTTGGGCAGGTCGATGCCAATGAAGACCATTTTGCTGGTCTTCTTCTCGCCCGGTGCCCACTTGGGGCCCAGGTCACTGCCCATCAACTGGTGCACGCCCTGGAAGATGACCTTCCGGTCGCTGCCTTTCAGGTAGAGCACGCCCTTGTAGCGCAGCATCTTGGGCCCGTAGACCTGCACGATGGCGCCGAGGAAATCCTCCAGCTTGGCCGGGTTCAGCGCCCGGTCGGCCCGGAAAACGAAGGACTTGACGTCGTCGTCGTGGGCGTGGTGGTGCGGGTGGTCGCAGTGTTCGCCATGCTCATGGTCATGGTCGTGCCCATGATCGTGATCGTGCGAGTCGGCCTCCAGGAAGTCGGGGTCGATGTCGAGCTTGGCGTTGAGGTTGAAGCCCTTCAGGTCGAACACGTTGGCCAGCGGCACCTCGCCGAAGTTGACCCGGCGCATCGGCGCACGTGGGTTCATGTGCTTCAGGCGGTGCACCAGGTCGTCCACGGCGACCTCGTCGACGAGATCGGTCTTGCTGAGGAAGATCTGGTCGGCAAAACCCACCTGGCGGCGGGCTTCCTGGCGCAGGTCGAGCTGGTCGTTGGCGTGCTTGGCGTCCACCAGGGTCAGGATGGAGTCGAGCAGGTAGCTCTCGGCCACCTCGTCGTCCATGAAGAAGGTCTGCGCCACCGGGCCCGGGTCGGCCAGACCGGTGGTCTCGATGACCACGCGCTCGAAATCGAGCTCGCCCTTGCGGCGGCGGGCGGCCAGGTCGGCCAGCGTGCTGCGCAGATCCTCGCGAATGGTGCAGCAGACGCATCCGTTGCTCATCTGGATCACCTGCTCCTTGGATTCGGTGACCAGGATGTCGGTGTCGATGTTTTCTTCGCCGAATTCGTTCTCGATGACGGCGATTTTCTGGCCATGGGCCTCGGTGAGCACGCGCTTGAGCAGGGTGGTCTTGCCGGAACCGAGGAAGCCGGTGAGGATGGTGGCGGGGATCAGGGACATTGAAGGGGCACTGGAGGCTGAGCGCCGCCGGCCAGGAGGGGCCAGCGGTCGGGGCATGGACTCTGTGCCAGTGCCGAAGCCCTGTCAAGCGGCAGGGCTTGGCGTGTTGCTCACTTCGCCGAATAGGCGTTGCCGTTGCCCTTGTAGCGGGCGATGGCGGCTTTCAGGTCGGTGAACTCTTGGCAGGGCAGGAAGCACAGCTTGTCCAGTGCGGCCAGGCGCTGCTCGGCCTTGGGCAACTGGTTGAGCATCAGGTAGAGCTCGCCCGAGTATTCCAGCGCGCCTTTGTGCTTGGGGTCGATGCGCAGGGCTTCGTCGTAGTAGCGCTCGGCGGCCGCGTAGTCCGGCACCTTGGCCTTGCGGTGGCTGTAGCCCATCAGGTTGTTCCAGTCGGCGCTGCCGCGTTCGTCGACACGCTTCAGTTCGTCGATCGCCGCCACCCATTTGTCCTGCTGGATCAGGCTCCGGGCTGCAGTCAACTTGTCGGCAGCCGGTGCGGGGCTGGGGGAAGAGTCGGCCGCCATCGCCCCCGCCTGGCAGGCGATCATGGCGGAAACGGCGACGAGGCGGAGCAGCGGGCGAGCAATGCGATTCATGGAGATTTCCTTGGTTGAATGGGCGCCACCGTAGGCGCTCGCCGGTCACTTACGGGGTTGCCCGCCGAACGGACGCAGCCCCGGCTGAGAAATTGTTCACGAGCGGCTCACCAGAGCTTGACGCAGGGGCCGATGGCCAGGAAAGCCCCCACGGGCGCGGCCCCGGCGGGCCCGGCCTCCACGCTGACAGCCAGGCGGTCGACCTGGGCGAACAGGGCTTCCGAGCGGGCCGGCAGGTCCAGTTGCACGCTGCCTTGCGGGTTGAAGTCACCCACCCAGCGCGGCGCGCCACCGGCGGCCGGCAGGGCCCACAGCCGGGCCACCGAGCCGGCTGGCGCGGCCACGGGGCGGACCCATTTCAGCGTGAGGACTTGGCCCTGGCGGCGGGAACTGGCCAGCAGCAGCGCTTGGCCCTGCGGGTCCGACAGGATGCCCACGTAGGCGGCAGGCAATCCGGCACTGGCGGGTTCCAGCCCGGCCCACTGGGGTTGCCAGCGCAGTGCGCCGGCGGCCAGCAGCGCACCCAGCGCCAGAGCGCCCGCGCCGCGAACGCCCAGTGCGCCTCCCAGCCAGGCGGCCCAGCGGTGGCGGGCCGGTGCGGTGGCGGCCGGTGTGGCGGTAGCCGGCACACCGAACAGGCGCGATTCGATGGCCTCCCAGGCCTGCTCGCGTGGGGCCACCGCCGGTACCGCCTCGGCCAGCGTGGCCAGCCGACCCTGCCACTCGGCCACGCTGCGAACGGCGGCAGGCTGCTCGCGCAGCACGCGTTCGAAACGCCGCCGGGCGTGGCCCCGCAAGGTGCCCACGGCATAGTCGCGGGCCAGGGCATCCAGGCGTTCGGGCAGCAGGTAGTTCACGACGAGAACTCCGGCAGGCCGCCCAGGCAACCCTTCAGGCGGTCCAGCCCGCGCCGCACCCAGGCCTTGACCGTGCCCAGCGGGGCCTGCAGCGATTCGGCGATCTCGCTGTGGGCCAGGCCCCGGTAGTAGGCCAGGGCGAGCGCTTGTCGCTGCGGCGGGCTGAGGTCGGCCATGCAGCGGTCGATGCCGCGCTTGGCGAGGCTGGCGTCCAGCAGCTGCGGCGGCTCCCAGGCGCTGTCGGCAGGCAGGTCGTCCTCGGCTTCGCCCAGGGCCTGGGTCTGGGCCAGTTCGCTGCGACGCGAGCGCAGGGTGTCGATGGCGCGGTGGCGCACGATGTTGATCAGCCAGGTCATCGGGGCGGACATGGCCGGTTGGTAGCTGCGCGCCTGCTGCCAGACGTTGATGAAGGCGTCCTGCAGCACCTCCTCGGCCCGCTCCCGGGTGTTTACCAGGCGCCAGGCCACGCCCAGCAGGTGGGCGCTGGTCAGGCGATACAGGCGCGCAAATGCCGCCCGGTCGCTCAGGGCGACCCGGGCCAGCAGGGCGGCGAGTTCGTCGGAGGGTGTCATTTCACGGCACGGCAGGCGGAATCTCGCGCGAGTGTAGGGGGGCGGAGCCGAGCGGGGGATCGGGTATTCTTCTTCCTTCTTCACAGCCGGCACCCCCCGTGTCCGAACCACAGTCTCCACGCGCGCCCCGGAGCGCGCACCCCCACCGTGGGCACACGGGGCACGGCTCCCACAGACTGGAACCCGCCAACCCGCGGACCTTGTTCGAACGCCTGGTCGAATTCATTTCGCCCGGGCCGGACTCGACCGACGAATTGATCGAGACCCTGGCGGACGCCGAACAGCGCGAGCTGATCGAGCCGCAGTCGCGTGCCATGCTCGAGGGCGTGATCCGCATGGCCGACATGGTGGCCGGCGATGTGATGGTGGCCGCGCCGCGCATGGATCTGCTGGACATCGAATCGCCGTACGACGAGTTGCTGGCGGTGGTGATCGACACCGGGCACTCGCGCTTCCCGGTCACCGAGGGCGGCCGCGACAACATCATCGGCATCCTGATGGCCAAGGATCTGCTCAAGCTGCAGCGGGCGCCAGAGCTGAATCTGCGCACGCTGCTGCGCCCGGCTGTCTTCGTGCCGGAGTCGAAGGGCCTGAACGAGCTGCTGCGCGACTTCCGTACCAACCGCAACCACCTGGCCATCGTCATCGACGAGTTCGGGACGACCGCGGGCCTGATCACCATCGAAGACGTGCTGGAGGAGATCGTCGGCGAGATCGAGGACGAGTTCGACGATGCCGACGCCGAGAGCGCTGTCTACACCCTGGCCGACGGCAGCCACCGGATCGCCGGTGACGCCGACATCGCCGCCGTCAACGAGGCGTTCATGGTGGATCTGCCGGTCGACGACTTTGACACCATCGGCGGCCTGATCGCCCATGAACTGGGCCGTGTGCCGCGGCGCGGTGAATCGGTCGAGGTCGGCGGCCTGCGTTTCTCGGTGATGCTCACGCGCGGCGGCGCGGTGCGGTGGTTCAAGGCCCATCGCATGCCGCGCGGCCACGCTGGCGACGAGCCGGCGTGAAGCCACCCCGCTGGGCCTGGGCGCCGGCGCTGCTGGCGGCCGGGGGGCTGCACACCGCGTCCTTCGCACCGCTGGAGTGGTGGCCGCTGCAGATCCTGTCCCTGGCGCTGCTGGCCCGCTCGGTCCACGATGTCCGGCCGGGTGTGGCGGCTGTGCGCGGTTTCTGGTTCAGCCTCGGCTGGCTGGTCTCGGGGCTCTGGTGGCTCTACATCAGCATGCACGACTACGGCGGCATGCCGGCCCCCTTGGCCGCGCTGGCCGTGGTGCTCCTGTCTGCGGCGCTGTCGCTCTACATCGCCGGTGCGATGGCCGGGTACGCCTGGCTGCGGCCCACCGGCGCATGGCGGCCGGTGCTGGCCTTCGGTGCCTGCTGGCTGCTGGCCGAGCTGGCGCGCGCCCAGTTCCTCACGGGCTTCCCGTGGATCGCCTCGGGCTACGCCCACAGCAGCGGCCCGCTGGCTGCGCTGGCACCGTGGGTCGGTGTGTACGGCATCGGCGCCGTGGCGGCGCTGCTGGCCGCGGCGCTGGCGGGCGTAGGGCGCGGCGGGCGCTCGGCGGCGGTGCTCGGCGCCGTGATCGCGGGCGTCGCGCTGGCCGGGCTGCTGCCGCGCGAGTTCACGTCATCCACCGGCATGCTTCGGGTCAGCCTGCTGCAGCCCAACATCGCGCAGGATCTGAAGTTCGACCCGGACCGCATCGTCGCCAACATGGCGGCGCTGCAATCGCAGCTGGCGTCGGCCCAGGGCGACCTCGTGGTCACGCCCGAATCGGTGCTGCCGGTGCCGCGTGACCAGCTCGACCCCGCCTATTGGGCCCAGCTGACCGCGCCCTTCCGGGTCGGCACCCGCGCGGCGCTGCTCGGCACCTTCCTGGGCAACGACAGCGATGGGTATGTGAATTCACTGGTCGGCGTTTCCGCTGCAGGGGAGGACTACACCTACGGCAAACGCCACCTGCTGCCCTTTGGCGAGTTCGTTCCGCCTGGCTTTCGGTGGTTCGTCGACCTGATGCAGATCCCGCTGGGTGACCAGGCCCACGGCCGCAGTGAAGCGGCGTTCGAGGCGGGCGGGCAGCGCTTGCGCCCGCTGATCTGCTACGAGGATCTATTCGGCGAGGACTTCGCTGCCAGCGTGATGGGGCCGCACGCCGCGACCGTGCTGGTCAACGCCAGCAACCTGGCCTGGTTCGGCCCGCACATGATCCAGGACCAGCACCTGCAGTTCTCGCGGATGCGGGCGATCGAGTTCGAGCGCCCCCTGGTGCGCTCCACGAACACCGGGGCCACCGCGGTGGTCGACCATCGGGGTCGCGTCACTGCCCGCCTGCTGCCAATGACCGTGGGCGTGCTGGAGGCCGGTGTCGAAGGCCGCCTGGGGAGTACCCCCTATGCGTGGTGGCTGTCGCGCTGGGGGCTGTGGCCCGCCTGGGGCCTGGCATTGGCCGGGCTCTGGGTCGCACTGCGCCGGCCCAACGCGAGACCCCACCGTCCGGCTTGAACCAGGGGTGGGGCGCGCGAAGGGCGGAGCCCCGAGGATCAGTCGTGGATCACCAGCGCGCTGTCGCCCAGCCAACCGGTCGTCACCGGGGCGACGAAGCCGCCCAGCACGCGCACCGTGTTGGCGCCAGCGACCAGGCGAACCGGGATGCTGATCGACGGGCGCACCCAGCCGGAACTGCCCGCGACGTTGTCGGGCGAGCAGAAGGCATCCGACGAACCAACCGTCGGCGCCTGGACCACGCCGTTGATCTCGACATCGAGGTGGACCCAACCCGAGTTGGTGGCCGCGCCGTTGTCGGCCGAGCACTCGGCCGAATAGGTCAGCACATAGGTGCCGGCCTTGTTGGCGTTGAAGGTGACGCTGGTGGCCGCGCCGGCGATGGGGGCCGGCGTGTTGGTGACGTTGTAGGTGAAGTTGCCGGCGCTGGTGACGCCCAGCAGGACCTTGGCGGACACGGTGGTGGCGCCGGCAGCCAGGAGCAGGGCGGGGATGAGGGCGTGGGTGAGTTTCATGATGGGTCCTTCCTGTGTGTTGATGAGGGTGCCCGGGGCCGTCACCTGCTGTGCGCAGCGATCGGCGTTGGGGCAGGCGAATGGTGTGCCTCGATCGCGCCGCGGCACACCCCGTCGCCTAGGGGAACCGCCCCCTTCGAGCAGGGGGCTTCGGGCCACGGACTAGGGGGCCGGGGCGGATGTCGCCACGGCCCGTAAAATCGACGTTTGCTTTGCGCCGGGCCCGCCTTTTTCTCCATGCTCACCTTCCAGCAACTCATCCTCCGCCTGCAGGACTACTGGGACGCCCAGGGCTGCGCGCTGCTGCAGCCGTACGACATGGAGGTCGGCGCTGGCACCAGCCACACCGCCACCTTCCTGCGGGCGCTCGGCCCCGAGCCGTGGAAGGCCGCCTACGTGCAGCCCAGCCGCCGCCCCAAGGACGGCCGCTACGGCGAGAACCCCAACCGCCTGCAGCACTACTACCAGTACCAGGTGGTGCTCAAGCCCGCGCCGGCCAACATCCTGGAGCTCTACCTCGGCTCGCTGGAGGCGCTGGGCTTCGACCTGAAGAAGAACGACGTGCGCTTCGTCGAGGACGATTGGGAGAACCCCACGCTCGGCTGCTGGGGCCTGGGCTGGGAGGTCTGGTTGAACGGCATGGAGGTGACCCAGTTCACCTACTTCCAGCAGGTCGGCGGCATCGACTGCAAGCCCGCCACCGGCGAGATCACCTACGGCCTGGAGCGCCTGGCGATGTACCTTCAGGGCGTGGAGAACGTCTACGACCTGCAGTACGCACCGGGCATCAAGTACGGCGACGTCTTCCTGCAGAACGAGATCGAGCAGAGCACCTACAACTTCGAGCACAGCGACGTCGAGTTCCTGCTGCACGCCTTCGGGGCCCACGAGAAGCAGAGCCAGTACCTGATGACGCAGCAGCTCGCGCTGCCCGCCTACGAGCAACTGCTCAAGGCCGGCCACACCTTCAATCTGCTGGATGCACGCGGTGCGATCAGCGTCACCGAACGGGCCGCCTACATCGGCCGCATCCGCAACCTGGCGCGCGCCGTGGCACAGAGCTACCTCGACAGCCGGGCGCGGCTGGGCTTCCCGCTCGCGCCGCGTGGCTGGGCCGACGAAGTCATCGCCCAACTCGACAAGAAGAAGGCGGCCTGAGCGACCATGACTGCACACACCCTGCTCGTTGAACTGTTCGTCGAAGAACTGCCGCCCAAGGCACTGAAGAAGCTCGGCGAGGCCTTCGCCGGGAACCTGGCCGCCAGCCTGCACGCGCAAGGCCTGGCCACCGCCGATGCGGCGGTGACGGCCTTTGCTTCGCCGCGCCGGCTGGGCGTGCAGGTGCGAGGCGTCGTTTCCAAGGCCGCCGACCGCGCCGCGCAACAGAAGCTGATGCCGGTGTCGGTGGCCTTGACCGCCGACGGCCAGCCGACGCCCGCCCTGCTGAAGAAGCTCGCCGCGCTGGGCGCCGATGAGTCGGTGGTGCCACGGCTCAAGCGCGCACCCGATGGCAAGGCCGAGGCCCTGTTCCTGGACAGCGTGGTGCCTGGCGCCACCCTGGCCGAAGGCCTGCAGAAGGCGCTCGACGAGACCCTGGCCAAGCTGCCGATCCCGAAGGTCATGACCTACCAACTGGCCGATGGCTGGAGCGACGTCAGGTTCGTGCGCCCGGCGCATGGCCTGGTGGCGCTGCACGGCCGCGAGGTAGTGCCGGTGAGCGTGCTGGGCCTGAAGGCGGGCCGAACGACACGCGGCCACCGCTTCGAAGCAGCTACGCCGGAGCTCACACTCGCCGACGCCGATGGCTACGCCGAGCAGATGGCCAGCCAGGGCGCGGTGATTGCGGGCTTTGCCGAACGCCGTGCCGAGATCGTCCGCCAGCTGGCGGCGGCTGCGCCGGCCGGGCTGAAACCGATCGACGACGACGCGCTGCTGGACGAGGTGACCGCGCTGGTCGAGCGCCCGAACGTGCTCGCCTGCCACTTCGAGCCCGAGTTCCTCGGCGTGCCGCAGGAGTGCCTCATCCTCACGATGAAGGCCAACCAGAAGTACTTTCCGCTGCTCGACGCCACCGGCAAGCTGACGCACCAGTTCCTGATCGTCAGCAACATCCGGCCGGAGGACCCCAGCGCGGTCATCCAGGGCAATGAGCGGGTGGTGCGCCCGCGCCTGGCCGATGCCAAGTTCTTCTTCGAACAGGACCGCAAGCGCACCCTCGAGTCCCGCGTGCCGGCGTTGGCCAAGGTGGTCTACCACGGCAAACTGGGCAGCCAGGGCGAGCGGGTCGAGCGCGTGCGGGCGATCGCCCGCAGCATCGGTGCCCAGCTGGGCGGTGCCACGCTGGCGGCGCAGGCCGACCGCGCGGCGCTGCTGGCCAAATCCGATCTGCTGACCGACATGGTCGGCGAGTTCCCCGAGCTGCAAGGCATCATGGGCGGCTACTACGCCCGGCACGACGGCGAAACCGAGGCCGTGGCGTTCGCGGTCGAGGACCACTACAAGCCGCGCTTCGCGGGTGATGACCTGCCGCGCAACGAGACTGGCCTGGTGGTGGCGCTGGCCGACAAGCTGGAAACGCTGGTCGGCCTGTTCGGCATCGGCCAGCTGCCCACCGGTGACAAGGATCCTTTCGCGCTGCGCCGCCATGCGCTGGGTGTCATCCGCATGCTGGTCGAGCGCGAGCTGCCCCTGGCACTGGATGGCCTGATTGCCGCGGCCCTGCCGGCGTTCGGCTCGCTGATCCAGAACCCGAGTGCCGCGCTGCAGACCTTCTTCTCCGAGCGTCTTGGCGGGCAACTGCGCGACCAGGGCTGCACGGCGCAGGAGGTCGACGCGGTGCTGGCGCTGGCGCCACAACGCCTGGCCGATGTGCGCAAGCGGCTCGATGCCGTGCGCGCCTTTGCCGCGCTGCCCGAAGCGGCCTCGCTGGCCGCCGCCAACAAGCGCGTCGGCAACATCCTGAAGAAGGTCGAGGGCGTGTTGCCCACGGCGGTGAGCGAAGCGCTGCTGGTCGAAGCCGCCGAGCAGGCCCTGTTCGGGGCGCTGTCCAGCGTGCAGCCCTTGTCCGATGCCTTGTTCGACAACGGCGAGTACGCCGCCTCGCTGCGCGAGCTGGCGGTGCTGAAGGCGCCTGTCGATGCCTTCTTCGACGGCGTGATGGTGAATGCCGACGACCCGGCCTTGCGCGCCAACCGCCTGGCCCTGCTGGGCCGCCTGCACACGGCGATGAACCGCGTGGCGGATCTGTCGCGCCTCGCCACCTGATCGGGCCCCCATGCAAGCCCCCAAGCTCGTCATCCTCGGCCGCGACGGCATCCTCAACAAGTTCCGCGAGGACCATGTGAAGGAGCCTGCGGAGTGGGAGCCGATCCCCGGCGCCCTGGAGGCGGTGGCCCGCCTGAACCACGCCGGCTGGCACGTGGTGGTGGCCACCAACCAGGCCGGCATCGGCCGCGGCATGATCGACATGGCGGTGGTCAATGCGGTGCACCTGCACATGATGAAGATGCTGGCGGCCAAGGGCGGCCGGCTCGATGCGGTGTTCTTCTGCCCGCATGCACGAGAGGATCAATGCGATTGCCGCAAGCCCCGGCCGGGGATGATGCACGACATCGCCCAGCGCTATGGCGCCGATCTCAAGCTGGTTCCGATGGTGGCCGACACCCAGCGCGACCTCGAGGCCGCGCGCGAGGCCGGGTGCCCGCCGCACCTGGTGAGAACCGGGCGCGCCAGCCTGGTCAGCGAGGCCGAGATCGCCCAGTGGGTGGCCGCCGTCCCCGGCACCACGGTGCACGACGATCTGGCTTCGTTCGCCGCCCACCTGCTGCAACACGAAGCCACCGCGCGCTTCGCCATCTGAGCCGAACCGCATGCAACGAATCGGCTGGATCCTTCGCTCGGCGCTGTTCTTCCTCTGGCTGGTGGTCACGGTGGTGCCCTGGGCCACGTTCGTGGTGCTGATGTCGATCTTCGTGCGCGGCACGCGGCTGTACTGGGTCTGCGTCGGCTGGCTGGCCGCGTCGATCTGGGGCGCGCGCGTGATCTGCGGCGTTCGCTACCAGGTGCATGGCCTGGAGAACGTGCCGACGGCGGCCGACGGCCGCGCCGCGGTGCTGCTGGCGCCGAAGCACCAATCCACCTGGGAGACCTTTGCCTTCCCGGTGCTGATGCCGCACCCGCTGTGCTACGTGTTCAAGCGCGAGCTGCTGTGGATCCCGTTCTTCGGCTGGGCCATCGGCAGCCTGGACATGATCCACATCGACCGCAGCCGCCGCAATGAGGCCTGGAGCCGGGTGGCCGAGCAGGGCCGGCGCTACATGGCGCAGGGCAACTGGGTCATCATGTTCCCCGAGGGCACGCGCATCCCGCGCGGCCAGCAGGGCAACTACAAGACCGGCGCGTCGCGCCTGGCCATCACCACCGGCACCCCCATCGTGCCGATCGCCGTCACCTCGGCACGCTGCTGGCCGCGCAAGAGCTTCCTGCTGCGCCCGGGGCTGGTGGAGATCTCCATCGGCAAGCCGATCGACAGCACCGGCCGCCAGCCCGAAGAGCTGATGCGCGAGGTCGAGGCCTGGATCGAAGCCGAAATGCGGCGCCTGGACCCCGACGCGTACCCCGCCAGCGCACCGTAGAATTCCGGCTCATGTCGCGCAGGCCTGCCGCCGAATCGCCCCAACAGCTGTCGCTGTTCGAGGCCGAGGCGCCGGCCGTGCCAGCGTCACGCCCGTCGGCGGTGCCGGCTGCACCCGCCAACCCCCCAGCCTGCGCCACTCCGCCGCGGGCCCCGGCCCCGATGACCCACCGCCACCCGCGCGCCGACCGCGAGATCCGCCTCGGCGAGTGCCAGGTGGCCTACCTGCTGCGCCGCGCGCGGCGCAAGTCGATCGGCTTTTCGGTCGGGCCCGACGGGCTCGCGGTCAGCGCGCCGCGCTGGGTGGGCCAGGGCGAGATCGAGTCGGCGCTGCGCGAGAAATCGGCCTGGATCCTGCGCAAGCTGGCCGAGCAACGCGAGCGCCGCTCGCGCCTGGAGGCGGCCCGCGTCGAATGGCGTGATGGTGCCCAGTTGCCCTTCCTGGGCGAGACGGTGATCCTGGTGCTCGACCCCCGGGTGGCCGGTGCCGTGCTCAACACCGACGCCCAGGGCCTGCCTGGCGTGCCACGGCTGACCCTGCACATCGGCCTGCCCGCCACCGCGCAGGCGGCACAGATCTGCGACGTGGTGCAGAGCTGGTTGCAGCGCCAGGCACGCCGGGTCTTCGAGGAGCGTTGCGCCCACTTCGCGCAACGGCTGGGCGTGCGGGTGGCGCGGCTGCGCCTCAGTTCGGCGCAGACCCGCTGGGGCAGCGCCTCGGCCGACGGCTCCATCCACCTGAACTGGCGGCTCGTCCACTTCGGAATGCCCGTGATCGACTACGTGGTGGCGCACGAGCTGGCGCACTTGCGCGAGATGAACCACAGCGCGGCGTTCTGGGAGGTCGTGCGCTCGGTGATCCCGGATGTCGAGGTCCGCAAGGCCGCGCTGCGCGACCCGGTCTTGCCCGTGTTTTCCTGAGGCCGATCCTCAATATTGAGGATCGATTCTCGGTCTCCAGCACCGCCACCCGGGGGTTCACCCCCCAAAGAGGGATGGCCCGGCCGGGGCTTCACGGGCACAGTACCGTCATTCGCTGTCATCACCGTGTGCGCGAAAGGGAGATCCAGGGAGGATCGTGCGGAGCGACACCGTGCACCCGAGGGCCGGTCAGTGCAAACTGATCGGCCACTTTTTTTGGGGCGCGCTCAAGAGCGTCGCCTCATCTGGGTCTCAGGCCACCGCCTCGAAGCGGCGCACGCCATCAGGGCCGGGTGGGCAGGCGCGCACCCGGCCCTGGCTCTGCAGTGCATGCAGGTGGGCCAGCGACTCGCCCATCGCGAAGGTGGTCTGGTGCAGGTCCAACGCGCGCTTGAACAACACCGGCAACAGATCCGCCGCGCTCTGCGGGCGCTCGGCGCAAGCTGCCCAGGCGTCGTCCAGCCGGTCCACGTGGTGCGCCTGCAGCTGCCGGATCCGCTCGTGCAGCCCGGTGAACGGCCGGCCATGTGAAGGCAGCACCAAGGTCTCGGCCGGCAGCGGGTTGAAGCGGGCGATCGATGCCAGGTACTGCGGCAGCGGGTCGGCCTCCGGCTCCAGGTCGATCACGCTGATGTTGGTGGAGATGCGCGGCAGCACCATGTCCCCCGAGATCAGCACCCCGGCCTCGGGGCAGTGCAGCGCGATGTGCTCGGGCGCGTGGCCGTAGCCGCTGATGGCCTGCCAGTCCCGCCCGCCGATGCGGATCACCTGGCCGTCCATCAGGCGCCGGTAGGTGGCGGGCACGTCGGGCACCATCGAGGCGTAGTAGTTGCGGCGGGCGCGGACCTGCTCCAGCGCCGCCGGGTCGGTCAGGCCGTGCTCGGCGAAGAAGCGCGCCGCGCTGTCGCCGCCGAAGCCGGCGGTCAGCCCGCTGGCCACCCGCGCCGCGTTCCAGTCGGTGGCGCTGATCCAGGCGCGGCACTGCCAGTGGTCGGTCAGCCAATGTGCCAGGCCGATGTGGTCCGGGTGCATGTGGGTGACGAACACGCGCAGCACCGGCAGGCCGCCCAGCGCGCTGTCGAACACCTGCTCCCAGGCGTGGCGCGTGGCGTCGTTGGCGATGCCGCAGTCGACGATGGCCCAACCCTCGCGGCCGGCCTCGTCACGGTCCCGGAGCAGCCACAGGTTGATGTGGTCCAGCGCGAAGGGCAGGCCCATGCGCAGCCAGCGCACGCCGGGCGCGACCTCGACCACTTCGCCCGGCGCCGGCAGGCGCTCGCCCATGGGGTAGCACAGGGCGGCTTCGTTCGGATGGCTCATGTCGTTGGTTCCGGCGCGGGAGTCGCGTAGACTGATATTTACGTTAACGTAAACGTCAGTCTACCGATGAGCGCCAAACCCCGCACTGCGAAGGACAAGGCCGCACCCCGCGCCGATGCCCCCACCTTCACCATCACCGAGCTGGCGCAGGAGTTCGACATCACGCCTCGGGCGATCCGCTTCTACGAGGACCTGGGGCTGCTCGAGCCTGCCCGCGCCGGGCGCAACCGGGTCTACACCCACCGCGACCGCACGCGTCTGAAGCTCACGCTGCGCGGCAAGCGCCTGGGCCTGTCGCTGCAGGAGGTCAAGCAGCTGGTCGACATGTACGAGTCCGGCAGCGACGAGCGGCGCCAGCTCGAGGCCTTCCTGATCGTGCTGGGTGACCACCGCCGGCAGCTGGAGCAGCAGTTGGACGACATCCAGGTGACCCTGGCCGAGATCACCCAGCACGAGGCGCGTTGCAAGGCGCTGATCGCTGCGAGCGGCAAGACCGGCCGGCGGGCCAAGACGCCGGTGCAGGCATGACGGCCCCGGCGCGCCGCATCGTGGCCATCGGCGGTGGCGGCTTCTCGATGGATGACTTCAGCCTGCGCCAGGAGCGCCACCTGCTGTCGCTTGTCCGCCCCGGCGCCGCGCGCCCCCGCGTGCTGTTCCTGGCCACCGCCAGTGGCGACCGCGAGCTCTATCACCTGAAGTTCCTGCGCGCCTTTTCGCAGCTGGACTGCCGGCCGGACACCCTGGCCTTCTTTCCCTTCGACATGCGCCGCGACTACGCGCAGGCGGTGCGCGAGGCCGACCTGATCTTCGTCGGCGGTGGCAACACCGTGGGCATGCTGGCCGTCTGGCGCGAGTTCGGCTTCGACGCGGTGCTGCGCGAGGCCTACCAGGCCGGCACGGTGCTGGCCGGCATCAGCGCCGGTGGCAACTGCTGGTTCGAGCACTACGTGACCGACAGCGTGCCCGGCGGCGGCGTGCGCAGTGGCCTGGGTTTCCTGCCCGGCACCTTCTGCCCCCACCTGGACAGCGAACCCTGGCGGCCGGCCGTGCTGGCGGCGCAAGGGGCGCCCGCCTGGGGTGCGGGCGAGAACGTGATGCTGGAGTTCGAGAACGAGGTGGCCGTGGCGGCCTGGAGCGACCGCCCGGCCAGCGATCCGCGGGCGCTGACCTGCCAGCACCGGCCCGCCGGGGCTGCGGCACTGGCGGATTGGCCGCCGCAGCGCCTGGGCTGATGAGGCCCCCGGTGCCGGGGTGCCGGCCACCGCCCGAGCCACCGACGGTATGATTGACGTTGACGTAAACGTCAACCAATCGATCATGCCCGCTCCACTGCTGCCCTCCTTGCCAGTTCTTGTCGGCCACCGATGCCGCCTGCGTGAATTGCAGCCCGGCGACGCGCCCGCGCTGCAGCGCCATGCCGACGACGAGGCGGTCTGGCGCAACCTGTTCGACGGTTTCCCGCGCCCCTACACGCTGGCGCACGCCGAAGCCTGGTGCGGCGGCGAGTCGCGGCTGCCGGCTTTTGGCCATGTCTGGGGCATCGAGGTCGCGGTGCCTGGCGGCCACGAGGTGATTGGCTGCGTCGGCGCGCACCCGCTGGACGGCTGGCTGCGCTGCAACGCCGAAGTCGGCTACTGGATCGGCCGCGCGCACTGGCGGCAGGGCATCACCAGCGAGGCGCTGGCCTTGGTGTCCGACTGGGCCTTCGCCACGTTGCCGGAGGTGACCCGCCTGTTCGCGCCGATATTTGCCTGGAACGCGGGCTCCCAGGCCGTGGCTGCCCGCGCCGGCTACCAGCTGGAAGGGTGCATGCCCCGCAGCGCGATCAAGGCGGGCGAGGTCATCGACCGGGTCGTCTACGCCCGCTACCGGCCCGCTTCCGTACACTGAGCCGAACCGACTGCACCCGCCGCCGCATGACCAAGCAACTCACCGAGCTCTTCGACAGCAACCGCCACTGGGCCGCCAAGACCGAGGCCCGGGAGCCGGGCTTCTTCACGAAGCTGCTGGCGCAGCAGACGCCCCAGTACCTGTGGATCGGCTGTGCCGACAGCCGCGTGCCCGCCAACGAGCTGGTGGGCCTGCTGCCGGGCGAGCTGTTCGTGCACCGCAACGTCGCCAACGTGGTCGCCCACTCGGATCTGAACGCGCTGTCGGTGATCCAGTTCGCGGTCGACGGCCTGCAGGTCCAGCACATCATCGTCGTCGGCCACTCCAACTGCGGCGGCGTCAAGGCGGTGCTGCGCAACACCCGCCTGGGCCTGGTCGACAACTGGCTGCGCCACGTGCAGGACGTGCGCCACCAGCACCGCACCTGGCTGGACCAGGTGGCGCCCGACGACCAGGTGAACGCGCTGGTCGAGCTCAACGTGCTGGAGCAGGCGCGCAATGTCTGCACCACCACCGTGGTTCAGGATGCCTGGGCCCGCGGCCAGGCGGTGGTCGTGCACGGCTGGGTCTACGGGCTGCACAACGGCCTGCTCGAAGACCTGAAGATGACCGCCTCGGCGGCGGCCGACCTGGACCAGGCTTACGCCGCGGCGCTGGCCGGCATCCACGCCCGCTACCGCAAGGAAGCCGCCTGATGTTCCCGCAACAGCTCACAGACAGCCGCGCCTTCGAGATCGCGCAGGCACTGCAGGACGGCTTCAACAAGCACTACCGCCTGTTCCGCGAGGCCAGCCACACGGCCAAGCGCCGCTTCGAGCAGGCCGACTGGCTGGGCCAGCAACGGGCCCAGCGCGAGCGCATCGAGTTCTACGACAAGCGGGTCGAAGAGGCCGCGGAACGCCTGCAGACCGAGTTCAAGGCCGCCGCCTTGTCGATGGACACCTGGCAACAGGTCAAGCTGCACTACATCGGCCTGCTGACCAACCACCACCAGCCCGAGCTGGCCGAGACCTTCTTCAACTCGGTGACCACCAAGATCCTGCACCGCAGCTACTTCCACAACGATTTCATCTTCGTGCGCCCGGCCATCTCGACCGAATACATCGAGAACGACGAGCCCGCGGCCGCACCCACCTACCGGGCCTACTACCCGACGCGCGACAACCTGCGCGAGGCCATGCTGCGCATGGTCAACAACTTCCAGCTCGAGCGCGAGTTCGAGGACCTGGGGCGCGACGTGGACCAGCTGCTGGCGGCCATCTTCCACCGGCTGGGCGATTTCCGGCCGCGGGCCAATTTCCAGATCCAGGTGCTCTCCAGCCTGTTCTTCCGCAACAAGGGCGCCTACGCGGTGGGCAAGATCGTCAACGGCTTCAACGAGTTGCCGTTCGCGCTGCCCATCCTGCACACGCCAGCGGGGCAACTGGCCATCGACGCCGCGCTGTTCGGCGAGGACGATCTGCTGCTGCTGTTCAGCTTCGCGCGGGCCTACTTCCTGGTCGACATGGAGATTCCCTCGGCCTACGTGCAGTTCCTGCGTTCGCTGATGCCCCGCAAGCCACGCGCCGAGCTGTACAACGCGATCGGCCTGCAGAAGCACGGCAAGAACCTGTTCTACCGCGACTTCCTGTTTCACCTGCGCCACAGCAGCGACCGCTTTCGCATCGCCCCCGGCATCAAGGGCATGGTGATGCTGGTGTTCGACCTGCCGAGCT
>JADMKA010000096.1 GCA_018780145.1 Vitreoscilla sp.
GGTGCCGAACTGGAAGCTCATCGTGATGCCGCTGACCACGCCGAGCGCGAAGGTCAGCGCGAAGATCTTGGTCCAGTAGCGCCAGGCCAGCAGCCAGCGCTCGTCACGCGTCGCCAGCCAGCGCCAGCGGAAGAACAGCAGCCACCAGCCCATGCCGATGCTGATGGTGGGGAACAGGATGTGGAAGGTGATGTTGGCGGCGAACTGGATGCGCGCCAGCAGCAGCGGGTCGAGTGCGGTGTCCATCGCTCAGCCCCCTTTGCCCGCCAGCTTCACCTTGCCGGTGAACTCCAGCAGCTTGCCCACCTTGGAGCCCATGCGCATCAGCTGCGAGAGGGTCTGCGTGTCCATGTGCTGCACCTCGTCGTACCACTGCATCAGCATCTCGATCAGGTCGTGCATCTCGCGCATCTGGGCCTGGGCGTGCAGATCCGCGTCGCTTCCGGCGGGCTGCATCAGCGCGTCGCGCAGCATCGTCAGCGTGGGCTCGATCTCGCGCCGGCGGCGCTCCTCGGCCAGCGTACGGAAGGTCTCCCACGCATCGCCCGAGGGCTCGAAGTGCTCGCGCCGGTCGCCCGGCAGGTGGCGCAGCCGCACCAGGCGCCAGGACTGCAGTTCCTTCAGGCCCATGCTGACGTTGGAGCGCGAGAATCCCAGCGCATCCACCAGCTCGTCGGCGTTCACCGGCCGCGCGGCCACGTAGATCAGCGCGTAGATCTGGCCCACCGTGCGGTTGATGCCCCAGCGGCTGCCCATCTCGCCGAAATGGGTCACGAAGCTGAGGGCGAGCGGGCTGAGCGGGGCCATGGGGTGTCCGTGAGGCGGTCTTGATGTGCGTCATGATATTTCCAACTTTCAGTAATTACTGAAAGTTCAACAATGACCCTGTGCCCCGCTCAAGCTCCGCGGCGGCCCGCCCGCTACCATCGCCGTCTACCGAACCGTCCGCCAAAGGCCGCCGCATGCTGAATGTCCAGAAACTCATCCCCCGCGGCGCCGGCCTGGCCGCCGCGCTGCTGAAACGCGCCGCGAGCGTGGAACTGGACTGGGACGTGCGCCAGAAGAGCCGCTTCGAGGCCACCGACAGCCAGGGCCGGCAAATCGGCGTGTTCCTGCCGCGCGGCAGCGTGGTGCGCGGCGGCGACGTGCTGGTGGCCGAGGACGGCAGCCTGATCGCCGTCACCGCCGCCCTGCAGCCGGTGCTGGAGGTGCGCGCCTGCGCCGAGCACGGCAGCCCCTTCGACCTGCTGCGCGCCGCCTACCACCTGGGCAACCGCCACGTGGCGCTGGAGTTGCAACCCGACCACCTGAAGCTGGAGCCCGACCATGTGCTGGCCGACATGCTGCGCCAGCGCCACCTGATCGTCAGCGAGACCCGCTCCGCCTTCGAGCCCGAGGGCGGCGCCTATGCGCCCGGGGCCCACGCGCATGGACACGACCATGGACACGACCATGGGCACGACCACGGGCATGACCACGGCCACGCGCACGACGACCACGCCGGCCACGATCACGGCCACGGCAAGCACTCGCACTGAACCGGCGCATGCCCCGCGTCCGCCCCGCTGCACCGGCGCTGGCCGACAGGTCGCTGCTGCGCCTGATCTGGCTCGCCTCGCCCGCCTTGCCGGTCGGCGGCTTCAGCTACTCCGAGGGCCTGGAGGCCGCGGTCGACAGCGGCCGGGTGCGTGACCAAGCCAGCGCCGCCGCCTGGATCGGCGACCAGTTGGCGCTCGCCCTGGGCCGCGCCGACCTGAGCGTGGTGGCCCGCGCCTTCGGCGCCTGGAAGCGCGCTGACATCGCCCGCGTCACCGAGCTCAACGACTGGGTGCGCACCACGCGCGAGAGCCGCGAGATGCGCCAGCAGGCCGAGCAGATGGGCCGCTCGCTGCACGACTGGCTGCGCCAGCGCCAGCCCGCCGATCCGCGCGTGGCCGTGCTGGGCGGGCTGTCACCTGCCCCCACCTGGCCGATCGCCTACGCGCTGGCGGCCGTGCACAGTGGTGCGCCCTTGCGCGAGGCCCTGCTGGCGCACAGCTTCGGCTGGGCCGAGAACATGGTGCAGGCCGCCATCAAATCGGTTCCGCTCGGCCAGAGCGCCGGCCAGCGCATGCTGGGCACCCTGCTCGACGCCATCCCCGCCGTGGTCGACCAGGCCATCGCCCGGCCCGACAGCGAGCGCCAGGCCTTCACCCCGATGCTGGCCATCCTCTCGGCGCAGCACGAGGCGCAGTACTCGAGGCTGTTCAGGTCCTGAGCCAGGGCCTGTTGGCGCTATGACTCGCGCCGCCAGACGTTGGCCAGCGCCTTCAGCTTGCCCCAGGCCCCCAGCCGCTCGTCCGACAGGGCATCCAGGAAATCCGACAAGCGCTTGGACTTGACCATCGTGTAGATCGTCAGCATGGTGGTCAGCCCGAACACCAGCGCGAAGAAGGCCACCCGGCGTGACATCGGAGCGTCCGCCTCGGCCAGCAGGTTCATGCCGAGGAAACCGGTGGTCACGGTGCCGATCAGGCCGAAGATGGTGACCACCGTCAGCCGCACCACCGTGTTGGCCTGGCGGCGCAGGCTGTCGGCATCCAGGTAGGCGTTCATGTCGGCGATGCGCTCCTTGACCTCGGCGTACAGCGGGTCGAGTTCCAGGTGCCTGGCGGTCAGGTGGAACAGCGCGCGCGCCTGCGCCTGCTCGGCCACCTCGTGGAACCAGTAGCGGTGGGTGAAGCGCAGGAAGCCCTCGAAGCTGCCGCGGATGGCGCGCTTGAAGCGCTTGACGCTCCCCGCGTCCTGCACGTTGAGCCGCTTGAGTGCCTCGACCAGGCGGTCGCTGAACATCAGCAGCGCGGCCTTCTGGAAATGGGCGATCAGGAAGATCATGAAGTGCGGATGGCGGAACTGCGCCAGCACCCCGCGCTGGCCACAGCGGTAGAACTCGGCCTCGGCGCGGCCGACCACCACCAGCGCATGGCCGCAACAGAGGTAGCGGGTGTCGGGCGCGGCGCCGCCGGCAGACCAGAAGCGGTCATAGCAGTAGCGCGCCTCGAAATCGGCCACGTGCTGCTCGGCATAGGGCAAGGCACCGTCGCTGCCGCCCGCGCCGGTGACCAGGCCGAGGCGGATGAAATCGGCCCGGGTCAGCGCCCGCGGGTCGTCCAGCGCCAGGTAGGCCATGGTCGGCATGCGGTGGTACTCGATCTGCCGGTAGCGCAGCGCGCCGGCCTCGCCGGAGTGGTCGGCCACCAGCGGCCGCAGCAGCCAGGCCCAGTGCGCCGCCATGCGCGGCGCGCGGTGCTCGGCCACGTGCTGAAGAAAGGCCTCGCGGTCATGCGCGTCGGAGCGCGCCAGCACGCTGCCGTCAGCCGCCAGCCACTCGGCGCCGGCCAGGCAATGCAAGGGCTGGCCGCGTGCATCCCAGCCCGGCGGGTAGGCCCGGCCGAAGCGGTAGAGCATCTCCTGGGCCTGCGCCAGGCCGAGCCCGTCGGCCTGCACCTCCAGGTTGAGCAGCACCACGTCCACGTCGAAGAAGAAGTACAGGTCGACATGCACGACCTGCAGCTCGATGGGCTCGGCGCCGGCCTGCGTCCAGGCGCGCACCCGCGCCACGTCGTGCCGGCGGAAGACGCGCATCGGCGCGCCGCTGGCGTCGGCGTCACCCCGCTCGCCGTCGTCGCGGGCCGAGCGGCCCTCGCCGAACAGGAAGCGCTGCACATAGGGCAGGAAGGTGACGAACTCGTTGTAGTGGCGCTCGTGGAACTGGCCCGGGTCGCCGGTGTACTCGTCGACCTGCTCGCGCCAGGGGGAGGCATCGCCGAGGTCCCGCAGCACCTGCCAGGGTGGCCGGCCTTGGCCACCGCCCTGTTGCAACAGGCGCAAGGGCCACAGCAGCAGTTGCCGCAGGTGGCGCACGGTCGGGCTGGGCACGGTCGCAGCGGTGTCGGGCATGCGCGGATTGTGCGGCCCGACATGGGATCATGGCATCTGTCGCAACCCTGAGCCGCCCCTGCCATGAACGCCGCCCCCGCCCGCCGCACCAAGCCCCTGCCCCCGCTGCGTGTCGGCGTCGGCGGCCCGGTGGGCTCGGGCAAGACGACGCTGGTCGAGATGCTCTGCAAGACCATGCGCGAGCGCTGGGACCTGGTCGTCGTGACCAACGACATCTACACCAAGGAAGACCAGCGCCTGCTCACCGTGGCCGGCGCACTGGAGCCCGAACGCATCATGGGCGTGGAGACGGGCGGCTGCCCGCACACCGCCATCCGCGAGGACGCGTCGATCAACCTCGAGGCGGTGGACCGCATGCTGGAGAAGTTCCCGGACGCCGACATCGTCTTCATCGAAAGCGGTGGCGACAACCTCGCCGCCACCTTCAGCCCCGAGCTGAGCGACCTGACGATCTACGTGATCGACGTGGCCGCGGGCGAGAAGATCCCGCGCAAGGGCGGCCCGGGCATCACCAAGAGCGACCTGTTCGTCATCAACAAGACCGATCTCGCGCCCTACGTGGGCGCGGATCTTTCCGTGATGGAGGCCGACACCCGCCGCATGCGGCCGGGCCGGCCCTTCGTGATGACCAACCTGAAGACCCGCACCGGGCTCGACGAGGTCGTGGAGTTCATCGAGCGCCGGGGCCTGCTGGTCAGCGCCTGAGGTTCACCGGCCCGGTGGCGGTCAGGATCACCCGCCCGCCGGCGTTGTCGTAGCTGACGTTGAAGGAGCCCGGCGGCAAGCCGGTGTAGGTCACCGACGAGAACGTTCCGCTCAAGGTGCCGGTGGCGTCCAGCAGCACCATCTGGTTACCCGGCGCGAACGAGCAGGTCCCCAGGCAGCCGATGTTGAGCGTGCCGCCCACCACCACGTTGCCGCCGACGATGAGCTTGTCGGTGCTGGTGGCGTTGGTGACCTGCAGGTCCATCTGCCCGCCCGCCCCTTGCGACAGCCCCCCGGCGATCGTCAACGTGGCCAGGGTGCTGCTTTGCGCCAGCCGTTGGCCGGCGCCCACCCAAGGCGAGGCCAGGGCCGACTGGGCCACGGTGAATTCGCCCGGCGACAGCACGCCGTTGTTCTGCAAGGTGCCGCCCAGCGAGTACGCGCCGGCGCCGCTCATCACCCCGGCGTTCGCGAAGTTGCCGGGCAGGTCGATGGTGCCCGTGTCCACCTGGATGGTCCCGTTGTTGGCCAACGCGATGTTGCTCATCACGCTGGTGGCGGTGCCACCCATCTTGCGCAGCTGGCCGTTGTTGGTCAACGAAGGCTGGCCACCGAAGCCCCAGCTGAAGCCGGCGTCGGTCTGCAGCAGCAGGCTGCCGTCGTTGACCAGGCTGGCGCTGTTGCCCATGTTGAAGCCTCCCGTGCCCGTCACGTTGATGGTGCCGGCGTTGGTGAGGCTGGCGCCGTTGACCGCCCGGCCACCGGCGCCGTCGGCGGTGAGCACCTGACCCGCGTCCACCACCCAGGTGCCCAGCAGGCTGCCGCCCTGCCAGGTGACCGGGCCGCGCAAGGTGGCCAGGGACCCCTGAGTGCCGTCGCCGCCGGTCAGGTTGCCGGCCACCAGCTTCAGGTTCTCGGATTGCTGCAGGCCGACGAAGGTGGCGTTGCCGCTGACCTGGATCACGCCGCCGGCACCGAGGTAGCGGGTGTTGTCGTTGAAGCGCACCGTGCCGCCGTTGAAGTCGATGGTGGACAAAGCCTTGGTCTCGAAGCGCCCGCCATGGCTGACGATGTTGAAGTTGCCCATCGTCAACGTGCCCTTGCCGCTGGCCCGGACCAGGCCGGTCGCGTTGTTGACGAAGCTGGGCTGGCCACCGGCCACCCAGGACAGGTTGGTGGTCTTGCGCGCCTCGAACAGGCCGTTGTTGGTCAGCACCGCGCTGTTGTAGCCCTGCACCGGGTTGCCGGTGCGCCACTTCAGGCTGCCGTCGATGACCAGATCGGTTCCGCCCAGGCGCTTGGCGCCGCCGGACTTGGCGGTGATCACCTGGCCCACCGGCAGCGTCCAGGCGCCCAGCAGGTCGCCAGCCGACCAGTCGGCCTTGCCGTTCAGCGTGGCGCGTGACCCCGGGGTGCCGTCGCCACCCGTCAGGCCACCGCCCGACAGGCTCAGGTTCGCCGCCTGGATGGTGCCGATGAACCGGGCGTTGTTGGACACGTTGTTGCTGCCCGCGCCGCTGAACACCGTGCCGTCACGGAAGGTGGTGGTGCCGCCGTTGAACAGCAGGGTCGAGCCGGCCGCCGCGTCGAAGGCGCCGCCGGTGCCGTCGATGAGCCAGTTGCCCATCGACAGCGTGGCGCCGCCGGTGGCGCGCAGCGTGGCTCCGGGTGCGTTGGTGAACGTCGGCTGGCCGCCGAAGCCCCACACCAGGTTGGCCGACTGGTCGGCCTCGATCAAATTCTGGTTCACGACAGTGGCGCTGTTGCCGCCCTGGAGCTGCTCGGTGCTGGACCACTTCATCGTGCCCAGGTTCACCACGCTGGTGCCGTTCAGGCGCTTGGCCAGGCCGTCGAGGGCGGTGAGTGTCTGGTTGTTGTTGATCTGCCAGGCGCCGAGCAGGTCACCGCCGCTCCAGGCCAGCTGGCCGGTCAACAGGGCCTTGGAGCCCGGGGTGCCGTCGCCACCGGTGATCTGGCCGCTGGCCAGCGTGAGGTTGGCCGAGGTGAACCCGTCGACGAAGCGCGCCGCGCTGTTCACCACGTGGCTGCCCGCGCCGGTGAAGCGGGTCCCGCCGTTGAAGCGCGCCGAGCCGCCATTGAAGGCGAAGCTCGCGCCGGCCTGGGCGTCGAACCGGCCACCATCGCTGACCCAGTTGAAGTTGCCGGCATTGAAGGCCACGCCGGCCTTCGTGCGCACCGTGCCGGTGGCGGCCACCGTCAAGCCGGGCTGGCCGCCAAAGGCCCACACTGTGGTGGCTGGCTGCTGCAGCTCCAGCAGGCCGGTGTGGGTCAACAAGGCGCTGTTGCCGCCCTGCAGCGTGTCGGTGGTCTGCCAGAGCAACTTGCCGGCATTGACCAGCGTGGTGCCGTTGAGGGCCTTGACGGCGCCTGCCTGCGCGGCCAGCGTCTGCCCCGGGTCGACCTGCCAGCTGCCCAGCAGGCCGCCACCCGTCCAACGCATCAGCCCCGCGGCGGCCACGCCGCCTTGCAGTTGCGCCGCCGCTCCGGTGTGGTTGCCGGCCGCCAGCAGCAGGTTGTCCGACAGGAACGGGCCGTTGAAACTGGCGCTGTTGTTGATCACCACGTCACCCGCGCCGATGAAGCGGCTGCCGGCGTTGAACGTCGCCGAGCCGCCATTGAAGGCCAGCACGCCGGACTGCGACTCCGCCGTGCCGCCGTTGCTGGTGAAGATCCAGTTGCCCAGCGAGGTCAAGGCGCCGGCGGACTTGCGCAACGTGCCGGTGTTGACGAGCTGCGGCTGGCCGCTGAAAGCCCAGACGAACGTGTTGGCGTCGACCTTGCTGTCCCACAGGCCGGCGTTGTTGACCAGGGCGGAGTTGCCGCCCTGCAGTGCGTCCGCGTTCCAGGCCACCGTGCCCTGGTTGGTGAAGGCCACGCCGTTGAAGGCCTTGGTGGCTCCGGCGTTGATGTTCAGCAGGTCGCTCGCTGGCAGCGGCTCGGGCGCTGTCACGCCGGGCAGGTAGTTGCCCCCGGACCAGTTGAAGGTGGCCGCCTGAACGCCGGGCGAAGCCATCGCGGCGGTGCAGGCGGCGGCCACGGCGATCGGGTGGAGCCGGGTGCGCAAGGGGGCGGCGATGCCGCGGCGTCGGGTTTGCATGGTGGACCTCCAGAGTTGTCAGGTGCCCGCGCCCCGTCGGGCAGCGCGGTGGTGGCACTGTGGTGGTCGACCGTTAGCGAAACGTTAGTGGCCGGCCTTCATGCCAGGCTGTGATATCTGATAGTCAGAACCCAACCTAGACGGCATGGGAGAAGCTTCCCACAATGCCGCCAAGCCACCTACCCACCGCCATGCCACAAACCGCCATACCCTGCCTGCTGATGCGCGGCGGCACCTCCAAGGGGCCGTTCTTCCGCGCCGCCGACCTGCCGGCCGACACGGCCACCCGCGACAAGGTGCTGCTGGCCGCGCTCGGCTCCCCCGACAAGCGCCAGATCGACGGCCTGGGCGGCGCCCACCCACTGACCAGCAAGGTGGGCATCGTCGCGCCCAGCAACCGGCCCGGTGTCGACCTGGAGTTCCTGTTCGCCCAGTTGCAGCCCGACAAGGACACGGTCGACACCACCCCCAACTGCGGCAACATGCTCGCCGCCGTGGTGCCCTTTGCGCTGGAGACCGGCATGGTCGCCGCGCAGGGCGCGACCAGCACCTTCCGCGTGCTGACGCTGAACACCGACATGGCCTGCGACATCACCGTGCAGACGCCCGGCGGCCAGGTGGAGTACGAAGGGGACGCCCGCATCGACGGCGCCCCGGGCAGCTCGGCCCCGATCACCATCAACTTCCTGGACACCGCCGGCTCGGTCTGCTCGGGCCTTTTGCCCACCGGCCAAGTGCGCGACACCATCACCGTGAGCGGCGCCGGCTTCGAGCCCTTCACGCTGGACGTGACCTGCATCGACAACGGCATGCCGCTGGTCATCTTCAGGGCCGCCGACATCGGCCGCACCGGCTACGAGAGCGTCGCCGAGCTGAACGCCGACACCGCGCTGAAGGCGAAGATCGAGGCGCTGCGCCTGGCCATCTCGTTGAAGATGGGCCTGGGCGACGTGAGCCAGAAGAACTACCCCAAGATGACGCTGATCGCCCCGCCGGTGAACGGTGGGTCGGTCACCACCCGCAGCTTCATCCCGCATGTCTGCCACGACGCCATCGGCGTGCTTGCCGCCGTCACCGTGGGCACGGCCTGCGTGCTGGAGGGCTCGGTCTGCGACGGCGTCGCGGTGATGCCCGCCGGCATCACCAAGAAGGTCTCCGTCGAGCACCCCACCGGCGAATTCAGCGTGTCGCTGGCCACCGACCCCGCGAACCCGCAGAACGTGACAGAAGCAGCCTTGCTGCGCACGGCACGTGCGCTGATGCGCGGCGAGGTGCTGGTTCCCGCATCGATCTGGAAAGGAAAAGAAGCATGAGCCTGATCATCGACGTCCACGGCCACTACACCACCGCACCGGCGGCGCTGGGCGCCTGGCGCGACCTGCAGATCGCCGGGCTGAAGGATCCCTCGAAGGCGCCCAAGGCATCCGAGCTGAAGATCAGCGACGACGACATCCGCGAGACCATCGAGAGCAACCAGCTCAAGCTGATGAAGCAGCGTGGCTCGGACCTGACCATCTTCTCGCCGCGCGCCAGCTTCATGGCCCACCACATCGGCGACTTCCAGACCTCGTCCACCTGGGCGGCGATCTGCAACGAGCTGTGCTTTCGCGTGAGCCAGCTCTTTCCCGACCACTTCATCCCGGCCGCGATGCTGCCGCAATCGCCCGGTGTGGACCCAGCCACCTGCATCCCCGAGCTGGTGAAGTGCGTCGAGCAGTACAGCAACGTCGGCATCAACCTGAACCCGGATCCCTCGGGCGGCCACTGGAACTCGCCGCCGCTGAGCGACCGCGCCTGGTACCCCATCTACGAGAAGATGGTCGAGTACGACATCCCGGCGATGATCCACGTGAGCACCAGCTGCAACGCCTGCTTCCACACCACCGGCGCGCACTACCTGAACGCGGACACCACCGCCTTCATGCAGTGCCTCACCTCGGATCTGTTCAAGGACTTCCCGACCCTGAAGTTCCTGATCCCGCACGGCGGCGGCGCGGTGCCCTACCACTGGGGGCGCTTCCGCGGCCTGGCGCAGGAGCTTAAGAAACCGCTGCTGCAGGAGCACCTGCTGAAGAACATCTTCTTCGACACCTGCGTCTACCACCAGCCCGGCATCGACCTGCTGACCAAGGTGATCCCGGTCGACAACATCCTGTTCGCCAGCGAGATGATCGGCGCGGTGCGTGGCATCGACCCCGAGACCGGCTTCAACTACGACGACACCAAGCGCTACATCGAGGCCTCCACGCTGCTGACGCCGGAGCAGAAGCACCAGGTCTACGAAGGCAACGCACGCCGTGTCTTCAGCCGCCTGGACGCCCACCTGAAAAGCAAAGGACTCTGAGCATGAGCACCCCCCTGATCAACCAGCTGGGCGTCGTCAAGCGCGGCATCACCCGTGCCGACCCCGCTGCCGTCGAGAGGCTCGCCAAGCTCGGCGTGGCCACCATCCACGAGGCGATGGGCCGTGTCGGCCTGATGAAGCCCTACATGCGCCCGGTGTATGCCGGCGCCCGCATCTGCGGCACCGCCGTCACCGTGCTGCTGCAACCAGGCGACAACTGGATGATGCACGTCGCCGCCGAGCAGCTGCAGCCGGGTGACGTGGCCGTGGCCGCCTGCACCACCGACAACGAAGACGGCTTCTTCGGCGACCTGCTGGCCACCTCCTTCCAGGCGCGCGGTGCCAAGGGCTTGATCATCGACGGCGGCGTGCGCGACGTGGCCGAGCTGGAGTCCATGGGCTTCCCGGTCTTCAGCAAGGCCATCCACGCCAAGGGCACCATCAAGGCGACGCTCGGCTCGGTCAACGTGCCCGTCATCTGTGCCGGCGCGCTGGTCAACCCCGGCGACGTGGTGGTGGCCGATGTCGACGGCATCGTCGTCGTGCCGGCGGCCATCGCCGGCCAGGTGGCCGACGCCGCCGAAAAGCGCGAAAGCTTCGAGGGCGAGAAGCGCGCCAAGCTCGCTGCCGGCGTGCTGGGCCTGGACATGTACAAGATGCGCGAGCCGCTGGAGAAGGCCGGCCTGCGCTACATCGACTGACCCCGCATCCCCCACCTGGAGACCGCCTTGAAAGGGCGCCTGTTGAGGGCAACCATGACACGTCCATCAGACCCGTCGCTCTGGCACATCGGCCTCATCGGCTACGGTGAGGTCGGCCGCATCCTGGCCGAGGACCTGCGCGCACGTGGCGTGGCGGTCAGCGCCTACGACCTCAAGCTGGACCGGCCCGACACGGCGGCCGCGTTGCAGGCCCATGCGGCCGGGCACGGCGTGGCGCTGGCGGCCTCGCACGCCGAGTTGGCGTTGCGCGCGGATCTCATCGTCAGCGCCGTGACCGCCAGCCAGGCGGTTGGCGTGGCCGAGGCCTGTGTGCCGTCGCTGCGCCCCGGCAGCTACTTCCTCGACTTCAACTCGGCCTCGCCGGGCGCCAAGCAGCGCGCCGCGGCCGCCGTGGACGCGGCCGGCGGGTGTTATGTCGAAGGTGCGGTGATGACCAGCCTGCCGCCCTACCGCATCCAGGTGCCGCTGCTGCTCGGTGGCCCGCATGCGGCGGCGCTGGAACCCGCGCTGGCTGCGCTCGGCTTCGCCCCCAAGGTGGCGAGCGAGAAGCTCGGCGTGGCCTCGGCCACCAAGATGTGCCGCAGCGTGATGATCAAGGGCCTGGAGGCCATGGTCATCGAGAGCTTCACCGCCGCCCGCCACCATGGCGTGGAGGACGCGGTGATCGCCTCGCTCCACGAGACCTTCCCCGGCATCGACTGGGAGAAACAGGCCGCGTACTTCTTCCAGCGGGTCATCGAGCACGGCCGCCGCCGCAGCGAGGAGGTGCGCGAGGTCGCGGCCACTGTGCGCGAGGCCGGCCTCACACCCTGGAGCGCCACTGGCACCGCTGAGCGGCAGGCCTGGGTGGCCGATCTCGCCGACGGCGGCCTGTTCGGCGACAAGGGCACGCCCGGCTTCGCCCGCAGTGCGGACTGGCGCGTGGAAGCCGACCGCATCCTCAAGCACATCGCACCGAAAGACTGACATGGACTTCGTCAAGACTCCCGGCTGGCTGGACTGGTACGCCGGCCCCTCCAAGCCCCGCTTCGAGCTGCCGGCCGGCGCGGTCGACGCGCACTGCCACGTGTTCGGCCCGGGCGCCGAGTTTCCCTACGCCCCCGAACGCAAGTACACGCCCTGCGACGCCAGCAAGCAGCAGCTCTATGCACTGCGCGACCACCTCGGCTTCGCCCGCAACGTGGTCGTGCAGGCCACCTGCCATGGTGCCGACAACCGGGCCATGGTCGATGCGCTGCTGAACTCCGGTGGCAAGGCCCGCGGCGTGGCCACCGTGAAGCGCGATGTGACGCATGCCGAGCTGGCGTCCATGCACGAGGCCGGCGTGCGCGGCGTGCGCTTCAACTTCGTCAAGCGACTGGTCGACTTCACCCCCAAGGACGAGCTGCTGGAGATCGCCCACCGCATCGCCGAGTTCGGCTGGCATGTGGTGATCTATTTCGAGGCGGTGGATCTGCCCGAGCTGTGGGATTTCTTCACTGCCCTGCCCACCACCATCGTCGTCGACCACATGGGCCGGCCCGATGTGGGCAAGCCGGTCGATGGCCCTGAGTTCGAGCTGTTCGTGAAGTTCATGCGCGAGCACCCCAATGTGTGGAGCAAGGTCAGCTGCCCGGAGCGGCTGTCGCTGACCGGCCCGAAGGCACTGAATGGCGAGCAGGCGGCGTACCGCGATGTGGTGCCCTTCGCCCGCCGCATCGTCGAGACCTTCCCCGACCGCGTGCTGTGGGGCACCGACTGGCCGCACCCCAACCTGAAGGACCACATGCCCGACGACGGCCTGCTGGTCGACTTCATCCCCCACATCGCGGTGACGCCCGAGCTGCAGAAGAAGCTGCTGGTCGACAACCCGATGCGCCTGTACTGGCCCGAAGAGGCCAGCGCCTGAGCCCCCTCATGCTGGAGACAAGCACCTTGAAGACACCGCTCGCCCTCGCCGTTGCCGCCCTGCTGGCTTCCTGTGCCGCCACCCCGCCGCGGCCGGTTCCCGTGGCCTGCGCGGAGCTGCCAGCGGCGCTGGCCACAGTGAAGAATCTGCGCCTCACCGCGGCCAAGGAAGTGGCCGCCGACGACAAGGGCACGCCCGCCCACTGCCAGGTCAACGGCCTGACCAACGAGCGCACCGGCACCGACGGCCGCGCCTATGCCATCGGCTTCGAGATGCGGCTGCCGGCGGCCTGGAACCAGCGCTTCCTGCACCAGGTCAACGGCGGCAACGACGGCAAGATCGTGCCCGCCCTGGGCGCCCTGCCGGTGCTGGCCACCAGCGCGCTGCAGCGCGGCTTCGCGGTGATCAGTTCGGACTCCGGCCACAGCGAGGACGACCCCGCCAACGCCGCTGCCGGCCTGGCCAAGGGCAACGCCTTCGGGCTGGACCCGCAGGCCCGCCGCGACTACGGCTATACCGCCAACGACACCATGTACACGGTGGCGCAATCGCTGATCGAGCGCCGCTACGGCGAGCGCCCGCAGCGCAGCTACATGGCCGGCTGCTCGAACGGCGGTCGCCACGGCCTGGTGGCCGCGACCCGCTATGCCGAGCGCTACGACGGCATCCTGGCCGGCGCCCCCGGCCTGAACCTGCCCAAGGCGGCCGTGCAGCACGCCTGGGACGTGCAGAGCTGGCAGATCGCCGACCCCGACATCCGCAAGGCCTTCAGCCCGGACGACATGAAGCTGGTGGCTGCCAAGGTGCTGGAGAAGTGCGACGCGCTGGACGGCGCCACCGACGGCATCGTCGGCCACCTGGCCGCCTGCCAGAAGGCCTTCCGCCTGGCCGACCTGCAGTGCAGCGGCGCCAAGACCGCGCAGTGCCTGAGCGCCAACCAGGTCACCGCCCTGAACCGCGCCTACGCCGGCCCGCGCAACAGCCGCGGCGAGGCCTTGTACAGCGACTGGTCCTTCGACGCCGGCATGGGCGCCGGCAACTGGCGCTTCTGGAAGCTGGAGAGCCAGATCCCGCCCTGGAACCAGCTGCCCTTGATCGCCACCATGGGCGCCGGCTCGCTGAGCTATGTCTTCACCACCCCGCCCACCCGAACGCCCGGCACGCCGGACGAGCTGCTGGGCTTCCTGACCCGCTTCGACTTCGACAAGGACGCGCCGCGCATCCGCGCCACCGACGCCACCTACGGCGAGTCGGCCATGGCCTTCATGACCCCGCCAGACGTGGACAACCCGCAACTCAGCGCCTTCCGCGCCCGGGGCGGCAAGCTGATCGTCTACCACGGCAACAGCGACGCGGTGTTCTCGGTCAACGACACGGTGCGCTGGTTCGGCAAGCTGGGCGCCAACGTGGGTGACAACGCCTCGTCGATGGCGCGCCTGTACACGGTGCCGGGCATGGCCCACTGCAGCGGCGGGCCGGCCACCGACCAGTTCGACGCGCTGGGCGCCCTGGTGGACTGGGTCGAGAAGGGCCAGGCCCCGGCCGCCCTGACGGCCACCGTCAACCCCACCAACAAGGAGTTGCCCGCCGGCTGGTCCAAGACCCGCAGCCGCCCGCTGTGCCCCTGGCCCCAGGTGGCACGGCACACCGGCGGCGACCTCGAATCCGCCGCCAGCTTCCGCTGCGCCCAGCCCTGATTGAAGGAGAGCACCACATGGCCCTCGACAAACCCTACCAGGACGTGCCCGGCACGACCATCTTCGACGCCGAGCAGTCCCGCAAGGGCTACTGGCTGAACCAGTTCTGCATGTCGCTGATGAAGGCCGCCAACCGCGAGCGCTTCAAGGCCGATGAACGTGCCTACCTCGACGAATGGCCGATGACCGAAGAGCAGAAGCAGGGCGTGTTGACCCGCGACCTGAACCGCTGCATCGCCGCCGGCGGCAACATCTACTTCCTGGCCAAGATCGGCGCCACCGACGGCAAGAGCTTCCAGTACATGGCGGCCAGCATGACCGGCATGACGCAGGAGGAGTACGCGGCGATGATGCTGGCCGGTGGCCGCTCGGCCGACGGCAACCGGTACATCGGCGAGCAGAAGAAGGAGCAGAAGTAATGGCCCGCATCACCGCCAGCGTCTTCACCTCGCACGTGCCGGCCATCGGCGCCGCGCTCGACCTGGGCAAGACGCGTGACCCCTACTGGCAACCCGTCTTCCAGGGCTACGAGTACTCGAAGCAATGGATGAAGGACAACCGGCCCGACGTCATCTTCCTGGTCTACAACGACCACGCCACGGCCTTCAGCCTGGAGATGATTCCCACCTTCGCCATCGGCTGCGCGGCCGAGTTCAAGCCGGCCGACGAAGGCTGGGGCCCGCGCCCGGTGCCCATGGTGATCGGCCACCCGGAACTCGCCTCGCACATCGCCCAGAGCGTGATCCAGGACGACTTCGACCTCACCATCGTCAACAAGATGGACGTGGACCACGGCCTGACCGTGCCGCTGTCGCTGATGTGCGGCCAGCCGGAGGCCTGGCCCTGCCCGGTGATCCCGTTTGCCGTCAACGTGGTGCAGTACCCAGTGCCCTCGGGCCAGCGCTGCTACAACCTGGGCAAGGCGATCCGCAAGGCCGTCGAATCCTTCGACCAGGACCTCAACGTGCACATCTGGGGCACCGGCGGCATGAGCCACCAGCTGCAGGGCCCGCGCGCCGGCCTGATCAACAAGGCCTTCGACAACGCCTTTCTCGACCGCCTGATCGCCGACCCGGCCGGCCAGGCGGCCGTGCCGCACATCGACTACGTGCGCGAGGCGGGCTCAGAAGGCATCGAGCTCGTGATGTGGCTGATCGCCCGCGGCGCGATGAGCGACAAGCCGCCCACGCTGAAGCACCGCTTCTACCATGTGCCCGCCAGCAACACCGCGGTGGGCCATCTGATCCTGGAGAACAACCCATGAAAACCATCAAGGTCGCGCTGGCCGGCGCCGGCGCCTTCGGCATCAAACACCTGGACGGCATCAAGAACATCGACGGCGTCGAGGTCGTCTCGCTGATCAGCCGTGATCTGGAGAAGACCCGCGAGGTCGCCGCGCAGTACGGCATCGGCCATGTCACCACCGAGCTGAACGACAGCCTGGCGCTGCCGGAGCTCGATGCGGTGATCCTGTGCACCCCCACCCAGATGCATGCCGCGCAGACGCTGGCCTGCCTGAAGGCCGGCAAGCACGTGCAGGTCGAGATCCCGCTGGCCGACAGCCTGCGCGGTGCCGACGAGGTGGTGCAGACGCAGAAGGAGACCGGCCTGGTCGCGATGTGCGGCCACACCCGGCGCTTCAACCCCAGCCACCAGTACGTCAACCAGCAGATCAAGGCCAAGAAGTTCAACATCCAGCAGATGGATGTGCAGACCTACTTCTTCCGCCGCACCAACACCAACGCGCTGGGCCAGGCCCGCAGCTGGACCGATCACCTGCTGTGGCACCACGCCGCCCACACCGTGGACCTGTTCGCCTACCAGTGCAGCAGCCCCATCGTGCAGGCCAACGCCATCCAGGGCCCGATCCACCCCGCGCTGGGCATCGCCATGGACATGAGCATCCAGCTCAAGGCCGCCAACGGTGCGATCTGCACGCTCAGCCTGAGCTTCAACAACGAGGGCCCGCTGGGCACCTTCTTCCGCTACATCGGCGACACCGCCACCTACATCGCCCGCTACGACGACCTGTTCACCGGCAAGGACGAGAAGATCGACGTCTCCCAGGTGGCCGTCTCGATGAACGGCATCGAGCTGCAGGACCGCGAGTTCTTCGCCGCCATCCGCGAGGGCCGCGAACCCAACTCCAGCGTGGCCCAGGTGCATGCCTGCTACCAGGTGCTGCACCGGCTGGAACAGCAACTCAGCGCTGGTTGATCCCCTGGTGCACAAAGGGCAACACGCCCACCCCGCCGAATAGAATCGTTCGGCCCACGGGGTGGGCGTTTTGCTCGGTGCCTTCCTCAGCACCGGCACCAGGTAGGTGCCCACCATGAACGACGAAGAACAGCAGTTCCTGAACGACCTGGACAGGCGTCTGTGGGATGCCGCCGAGCAGTTCACCGAGAGCGTCCGCCAGGAAGCCGAGATCCGCAAGAACCTGGCTGGGCTGGGCCATGCCCTCTGAACCGAAGAAGCCCGCCGAAGCCCGAAAGCAACGTGGCCGTGTCGACAGGGGTGCCATGTTCCCGGTGGCTTCGGCCGCTGGCGACATGCCCGCAGACTATGCGGGCTGGCTGGCCGAGATCAAGCGCCGCATCCAGGGCGAGCGCCTTCGCGTGGTCCTGGCAAGCAACAGCGTCATGGTGTTGCTGTACTGGGACATCGGCGAACGCATACTGCAAAAGCAGGCCGATCGGGGCTACGGCAGCAAGGTCATCGACCGGCTGGCCGCCGACCTGCGGCAGTCTTTTCCCGACATGAAGGGCTTCTCGCCGCGCAACCTCAAGTACATGCGCGCCTTTGCATCGGCTTGGCCGGACCGCTCACTTGTGCAAGCGTCACTTGCACAAGTGACCTGGTACCACAACATCACGCTGCTGGAGAAGCTGACCTCCTCCGAAGACCGCCTCTGGTACGCCGCCAAGACCGTCGAGCAGGGATGGTCGCGCAATGTGCTGGCTGCGCAGATCGACGGCCGCAGCCACCTGCGCCACGGCAAGGCACAGAACAACTTCCCCGTCACTCTGCCGCCCGCCGACTCGGACATGGCGTCGCAGGTCTTCAAAGACCCCTATCTGTTCGACTTTCTGGGCGCTGACGCACCACGCCGCGAACAGCACCTGGAACAGGGCCTGATCGCCCACATCCAGAAATTCCTGCTCGAAATCGGCCAGGGCTTTGCTTTCGTGGGCCGCCAGGTGCACCTGGAAATCGGCGACGACGACTTCTACCTCGACCTGCTCTTCTACCACCTCAAGCTGCGCCGCTACGTGGTCATCGAGCTCAAGGCCCGCAGGTTCGAGCCCGGTGACGGCGCTCAACTGGGCATGTACATGACCGCCGTGGACCGCCTGCTGGCCCACCCCGACGACAAACCCACCTTGGGCCTGCTGCTGGTACGCGAAAAGAACCGCGTGCTGGTGGAGTACGCCCTGGCCGGCAGCACCCGACCCATCAGCGTGGCCGAGTGGGAAACCCAACTCACCCGCTCACTGCCCAGTGACCTGGAAGGCAGTCTGCCCACCATCGAGCAGATCGAGGCGGAGTTGAGTGGAGATGTGGGGGGCGGGGACGAGTGACTCTGACACCCGACATGCAGGACGAGATCATTCGGCTGGTACTGGAGCTGATAGAGCGCCTGTCAGAAGACGGGTCGTCGACCTGAATAGACGAACTCCAGATGCACACACCATGACTCTACCTACACGGCGACTCGGCCCATTTGCGGTTTCGGCCATCGGCCTGGGCTGCATGAACCTCAGCCATGCCTACGGCACGCCGCCGGCGCCGGAGGCGGCGGAGGCCCTGCTGCTGGGTGCGCTGGACCGGGGCGTGACCTTGTTCGACACCGCGGCTCTCTACGGCTTCGGCGCCAACGAAACCCTGGTCGGCCGGGTGCTCGCGCCGCACCGGCAGCGCTTCACGCTGGCCAGCAAATGCGGCATGACCGGGGTGACCGTCGACGGCAGCGTCAAGCGCGTGATCGACGGCCGGCCCTCGACGCTCAAGCGCACCTGCGACGAGAGCCTGCAGCGCCTGCGCACCGAGGTCATCGACCTGTACTACCTGCACCGCTGGGACAAGCAGGTGCCGATCGAGGAGTCGGTGGGTGCCCTGGCGGACCTGGTGCGCGCCGGCAAGATCCGTGCGATCGGCCTGAGCGAGGTCTCTGCCGCCACGCTGCGGCGCGCCCACGCGGTGCACCCCATCGCCGCGCTGCAGACGGAGTACTCGCTGTGGACACGCAACCCCGAGATCGCCGTGCTGCAGGCCTGCCGCGAGCTGGGCACCACCTTCGTCGCCTTCAGCCCGCTGGCGCGCGGATTCCTGCCGGGCACGCTGCGCGACGTGGCCGCCTTCGACGCCAAGGACATCCGCCGCGCGATGCCGCGCTTCGCTCCCGAGGCCTACGCCGCGAACCTGAAGCTGGCCGACGCCTTCGCCGCCCTGGCGGCCGAGGCCGGTTGCACGCCGGCCCAACTGTCGCTGGCCTGGTTGCTGGCCCAGGGCGAGCACATCGTGCCCATCCCAGGCACCACCAGCCTGGCCCACCTGAGCGATGACCTCGGCGCCGCCGACCTGCGCCTGCCGCCCGAGGTGCTGTCCCGCGCCGATGCGCTGATCAATCGCCACAGCGTACAAGGCGAGCGCTACAACGCCGCCACTCAGACCGAGATCGACACCGAGGAATTCTGAGGTGGATGGGCGTCGTCGTTCGCCACGCGCCACGGATGTGTCGTCACCCAGCCCTTTGTGGACGGTCGCCTTTGCAGAGGCTGGAGCGCGATCAGGCCGCCGGGGTACTCTGCTCCGCGAATGTCCCCCGCCGTCA
>JADMKA010000035.1 GCA_018780145.1 Vitreoscilla sp.
ACCACCGTCACCGGGGTGGAGATCACCAGGGCGCAGGGGCAGGCGATGACCAGCAGCACCAGGGCCTTGTAGACCGCCTCACCCCAGGCCCAGCCCAGCGCGAGCGGCGTCAGCAGCGCCACGGCCACCGCCAGGCCGAACACGGCCGGGGTGTAGACCGCGGCGAAGCGGTCCACCCAGCGCTGCGTGGGGGCGCGCGAGGCCTGGGCCTCCTCGACGGCGTGGATGATGCGCGCCAGCGTGCTGTTCGACGCGGTGGCGGTGACGCGGATCTCCAGCGCACTGGCCTGGTTGACCGTGCCGGCACAGACCTCGTCGCCCGGGCCCTTGTCCACCGGGATGCTCTCGCCGGTGACGCTGGCCTGGTCGACGGCACTGTGGCCGGTGGTGACGGTGCCGTCCAGCGCGATCCGCTCACCCGGCCGGATGCGCACCACGGCCCCCACCGCCACGCGGCTGGCGGGCTGGCGCTGCCAGCGCCCGTCCGCCTGGCGAACCTCGGCCTCCTCCGGCGCCAGCGCGAGCAGGCTCTGGATGGCGTGGCGGGCGCGGTCCACCGACCGCGCCTCGATCAGCTCGGCAATGGCATAGAGCGCCATCACCATCGCCGCCTCCGGCCACTGGCCGATCAGGAAGGCGCCGGTCACCGCCACCGTCATCAGCGCATTGATGTTCAGCCGGCCGTGGCGCAGCGCGGCCAGGCCCTTGCGGTAGGTGCCGAAGCCGGCCAGCGCGATCGCCACGGCGGCCAGGGCCATCTCGGCGAGTGTGGCGGGCAGCGCCTGCGGCGCCAGAAAGGCCAGCGCCTCGGCCGCGGTGGCCAGTAACAGCGCGGCACCCAGGCGCGGCAGCTCCGACGAGGCTACCGTGTCCGCGGGGCCGTGGTCATGGTCATGGTCATGGTCATGGCCGGTGCGGTGGCCGGGCTGGTGGTCGTGCGTGCAGGCTCCTTCGCAGGCTGTCGCCGGCGCGGCCTCACCACCATTCAGCGCCTGGGCGGCGTAGCCGATCCGCCGCAACGCCTCCAGGGCCGCCGGCAAGGCCTGAGGCGCAGCGCCGATGGCCAGCGTGCGCCGGCCCAGGTCGAAGCGCAGGCGCTCGATGCCTGGCAGGCCCCCCAGGGCGTGCCGGATCTCGGCCTCCTCGGCGGCACAGTCCATGGCCGGGATGCGGTAGCGGGTTTCAGTGGTCTCCATGGCGCCATTGAAAACCCTGTAGCAGGTGTAGAGTCAAGCGATGCCCCTGATGAAGATCGGTGAACTCGCCACCGCCACCGGCACCGCCGTCGAGACCATCCGCTACTACGAGCGCGAGGGCCTGATCGCCGAACCCGGCCGCAGCGAGGGCAACTACCGCCTCTACGGCGAGCCCCATGCCCAGCGGTTGACCTTCATCCGCCGCTGCCGCTCGCTGGACATGACGCTGGACGAGATCCGCGCGCTGCTGCGTTTCAAGGACGCGCCGGCCGCCGATTGCGGCGACGTCAACAGCCTGCTGGACGAGCACATCGGCCACGTGGCCCACCGCATCGAGGAGTTGCAGGGGCTGGCCACCCAGTTGCGCGAGCTGCGCGCGCAGTGCCGCACCGCCCGCTCCGGCGCCGACTGCGGGATCCTGAAGGGGCTGAGCGAAGGCGGGCCAGCGCGGCCCGACGCCTTGCCCGGTGGGCACGAGCACCCCAGCGCCCTTCACGGCCGCCGGCCGCGCGCCGCTCAGAAATCCGGGTAGAGGGTGCGCAGCACCGAGGCGTCGTCCTCGTCGCCACGCCCGGCGGCGAGGGTGGCGCGGAACACCGCCAACGCCTGCTCGCCCAATGCCGTGGCCGCCCCGGCCTGCTGCGCCATCGCGACCGCCAGGCGCAGGTCCTTGGCGAGGATGCTGGCGCGGGCGCGCGGCGCATAGTCGCCCGCCAAGGCGCGCGGCATGCGGTCGGCCACGATCCACGAGCCGCCGCTGCTGGCGTTGATGACCTTCAGCAGCAGATTCGGGTCCAGCCCCAGACGGCGGCCCAGCGCCAGGGCCTCGGCCCCCGCCACCAGGTTGATGCCGGCCAGCAGGTTGTTCACCAGCTTCACCCGGGCCGCGTCGCCCACCCGCTCGCCGACATCGTGCACGGTGCTGGCCATCAGGTGCAGCAGGGGATCGACCCGTTCGCGGTCTGCGCGCGCCGCGGCCACCATCATCGACAGCTCACCCCGCCCGGCGCGCGCCGGGCCGCCGGAGATCGGCGCGTCCACGGTGGCGCGGCCATGCTCGGCCAGGCGCCGGTGGAAGCGCTCGGTGTCCTCGGCGGCGATGGTCGAACACAGCAGCACGGTCTGCGGCGCGCCGGCGGGCGGCTGCGCCTGCACGACACCGTCGGGGCCGAACAGCACCTCGTCGATCTGCGCCGCATCCACCACCACGACCAGCAGCGTGGCGCAGCGCGCTGCCAGCGCGGCCGGCGACTCGGCCACCGCCAGCCCCTGCACCGCCGCCCGGGCCACGGCCTGAGGATCGATGTCACGCACCACCGGCGCGAGCCCGCGCCGGTGCAGATTCAAGGCCATCGGCCAGCCCATGGCACCAATGCCGATCAGGCCGACAGCGCCGGCGGTGGAGGTGGAGGTCATGGGTGGCTCCCGTTGTACGGCCATTGTGCGGGCGCATGCCAAAATCCGCCCCCACGCCGCCGTAGTTCAATGGATAGAACGGGGACCTCCTAAGTCTCAGATGCAGGTTCGATTCCTGCCGGGGGCGCCACGGCGCCACGCCGTCGCCTCCCTGGCCACAGGTGCAGGCCCCCGCGGGACCCGTCGACGACGGACCGCCCTCGATCACTTATTGCTTGAACTGGCGATTGATCACCGCGTTTATCCACCGTTGGGCACAGGGCGCTGGGGCCGACGATCCGCAACTGGCTCCACTCCGTTTTCGCCGTTGCCGTGTCCCTTGCCACTTCCACCAACATCTGGGTCTCCTGCGTCTCGCAGGGGCCCGACCTTCGCCTGGCGTTGGTGGAGGGCGGTGAGCGCCCGAGTGTGCGATGGCTGCACACCGAAGGGCCGCGGCCATCCGGCGGCTCGCAGCTGAGGCGGGCGCGCCGCGCGCTGCCCCGCGGGCGCTGGCCGGCCGTGGCGCTGCTGGAACGCGGGCGCTACCAGGTGCTGCAGGCCGAGAAGCCCGATCTGCCGCCGCAGGAGTGGCGCGATGCCTTGCGCTGGCGCTTGAAAGAGCAGGTCGACTTCGCTGTCGACGGCGCGGCCATCGACCTGCTGGAGATGCCCAGCCAGGCGGGCCCACGCAATCAACGCAGCCTGATGGTCTTCGCCACGCCGGCCGCCGAGCGCGCCAGCCTGCGCCAGGCGGGCGAAGACGCGGGCTGGTCGTGGCAGGCCGTCGATGTCGCGGAGACCGCCCTGCGCAACCTCAGCCGCCTGCTGGCGAGCCCGGGGCGCGGGCATGCCCTGTTGCACCTGGGCCCCACCCACGCCACGCTGGTGGTCACCGTGGGCGGCTCGCTGCTGCTGTCGCGCCAGATCGACGTCACCCGAGAGCAGCTCACCGCACCCGACAGCGACGCCGGCACGCGCACGCAGGCCATGGAGCGCTCGGGCCTCGAGCTGCAGCGCACGCTGGACGGCTTCGACCGGGTCTTCAGCCAGGTGGGCCTGGAGCGCCTGGATGTGTTGCCGGGGCCCGGCGCCGACGCGTTCGCCGACCATGCCCGCGAGCTGCTGTACGTGCCGGTCCTGGTGGCCGACATGGCAGCCCGGCTCGACACCAGCCCCTTGCCGCCCGACACCGCCTTGGCCGACCATTGGCTGGCCATCGGCGCGGCCCTTCGCCAGCCCCTGGGCACGCCAGAGGCCGATGCGCCCGCCGATCTGAACCTCGACCCCGCCACCCTGCGCCCCGCTGCGCCCACCTGGGCGGCCCGCCAGGGCCTGTGGGCGGCGGGCGGTGCGGTGGCCGGTGCATGGTTGGTCGGGGCCGGCCTGAACGCCTGGGCCCAGCAGCGCCAGGCCGAGGCCTTGGCACTGTCGCAACAACTGCCGCAGCAGCGCGCCCAGCTCGAAGCCCGGGACCCGGGCGGTGCCGACACGCTGCAGCGCCTGGTCGCAGAGCGGCAGCGGCTGCAGGGCCTGGAGGCCATGCAGCGCCGGGTGAAGGCCCAGGTCGACGAGCACCTGCAGCGCTCCGCCACCGGCTACACGCCTTACTTCCGCGCCCTGTCTCGCCAGACCCAGCCCTCGGTCTGGATCACGGGTTTCAGCGTCGCGGCCACCGGCTCGGCCATCGAGATCCAGGGGCGCATGAGTGACGCCGCCCTGTTGCCAGGCTACCTGGCACACCTGAACAACGAACCCAGCTTCAAGGGCCGCCAGTTCGCCCGGCTGCAACTCGCCCAGGGCGAGGGGCACACCGCGTTCACGCTGGGCGGCGCCGGCCCCGACAGCCCCGGAGGCACACGCTGATGGACTGGCAGGACCGCCTGTTCGATCTGCGCCAACGCGGCCGCGCCCTGGTGCGCCGCTTCGACGCACGGCCCCGGCGTGAACGCATGCTGATGTTGCTGACCCTGGCCGCCCTCACGGTGCTGGCCGGTGACCGCTTGTGGCTGACACCGGCGTTTCGCGAGTTCCAGGCCGCCAGCCAGTTGCTCACCGTGGCCCGGCAGGACCAGAAATCGCTGGCCGACGAGTCCGAGCGCCGGCGCGTGCAGGGCGACGCCGAGCGCCGGTCTCTCGAAGCCGAGGTGGCGCAGTGGCGCCAGCGCACGGCCGTGGGGGCGCGGTCGCTGGCCGACGCCCAGGCGGGCCTGATCGGCCCCGGGCAGATGGTCGGCCTGTTGCAGCAGATGCTGCCCAATCAACGCGGCGTGCGCGTCGTCAGCCTGAAGACCTTGGCGCCGCAGGACGCGCGCGCTCCCGCTGCCGCCGCCAGTGCACCGTCACCGTCTGGCGAGGGCGGGGCGCTGTACCGGCATGGGGTCGAGATCACTGTCGAAGGCGCCTACGGCGACCTGATGGACTACCTCTCGTCGCTCGAAAACCTGCCCGGCCCGCGCCTGCTGTGGGGCGGGGTCCGGCTGAAGGTGGAACACCACCCGACGGTTCAACTGAGCCTGACGGTCTACACGCTGAGCCTCGACCGGGCCTGGCTGGAGCTGTGACCATGCGCCCCACTGCCCCCATCATTGTCCTGTGCCTGCTCGTCGCGGCCCTGGCCGCTGCGCAGGCCCAGTCGCCCTCTGGCTGGGCCGACCCGACCCGGCCTGTCGGCAGCAGCGAGAGCGCCGCCTCCGCACCCCGCCTGGCTCGCGCAGCCGGCGCTGCAGCCTCCGCACCCGCGGCGCCCAGCCTCCAATCGGTCCAGATCGGCGCACGGGGCGAAGCCAGCGCGCTGGTCGACGGCCGGCTGGTGCAAGCCGGCGACATGGTCGGCGCCCTGCGCGTGACCACGATCGACGCCGACGGCCTGACCCTGCGCGACGGCAAGGGCCGCAGCGAGCGGCTCAACCTCATCCACACGGCCATCGTCAAGCGCGATGGCGGCCCCGAGCGGCCGCTGGCCGCACTTTCCGCCGATCGCGCATCACGCGAAGGACGCCGACCATGAACTCCACACTCGCCCTCACCCGCCGCGCCCTGGGGCTGCTGGCCTGGGTGGCGATCTGCAGCTCGGCGCGGGGCGCCGACGCCGGCCGCTTCGACCTGGCCGTCAACAACGCACCGGCCTCCCAGGTCTTCATGCAGATCGCCAACGGCACGCCCTACAGCATGCTGGTCACGCCGGAGGTGGCCGGCAACGTGTCGGTCACCCTGAAAAACGTCACTGTCGTCGAGGCGCTCGAATCGCTGCGCGACCTCTACGGCTACGACTTCCGCATCACCGGGCAGCGTGTGCTGGTGCTGCCCAACACCGTGCAGTCGCGCCTGTTCCGCGTCAACTACCTGCCGGGGCGCCGCCAGGGCGCGTCGGACCTGCGCGTCAACACCGGCTCGATGAACCCCACCGGAGCCGGCAGTTCCACCAGCACCGGCAGCCCCGGCACGCCGGCTTCGCCCGGCACCGGCCAGAACAGCCGCGACGACAGCGCCCACGTGCGCACCACCAGCAACGCCGATTTCTGGACCGAGGTGCAGGCATCCCTGAACTCCCTGGTGGGCAGCAGCGGCGGCCGCGGCGTGGTGCTGAACCCCGCCGCCGGCGTGATCGTGGTCAAGGCCACGCCGGCCGAGCTGATGCAGGTCGAGCGCTACCTCACGGCCATCCAGGTGTCGATCGAGCGCCAGGTGATGCTGGAGGCGAAGATCATCGAGGTCTCGCTGTCCAAGGATGCCCAGTCCGGCATCAACTGGGGCGGCTTCGGCCGGGTGCTGGGCGACAAGCTGTCGGCCTCGTTCGGTGTCGTGGCGGCGGGCACCACGCTCGGCACCACCGGCACGCTGAGCTCGTCGGATGTGAGCAGCACGCCGGCCAGCAACCTGGTCGGCGCTGCCAGTGGCCGTGGCTTCTACGGCTTCGCATTGCAGGCCCCGAACTTCGCTGCGCTGATCAACTTCCTGCAGACCCAGGGCGACGTGTCGGTGCTGTCCAGCCCGCGCATCGCCACGCTGAACAACCAGAAGGCGGTGCTCAAGGTCGGCAACGACGAGATGTTCGTCACCGGCGTATCGACCACCACCACCACCAGCGGCAACAACAACGTCTCCTCGCCGTCGCTGACCCTGACGCCGTTCTTCTCCGGCATCGTGCTGGACGTGACGCCGCAGATCGACGCCGACGGCATGGTGATCCTGCACGTGCACCCGGCCATCAGCAACGTGGCCGAGAAAGTCAAGAACATCGACCTCGGCTCGCTGGGCAGCTACCGGTTGCCGCTGGCGGCCAGCACGGTCAACGAGACCGACAGCATCGTCCGCATCGCCGACGGCCAGATCGTCGCCATCGGCGGCCTGATGGTGCAGCAGAACAGCGATTCGCGCAGCGGTGTGCCGGGCCTGTCCGAGGCGCCCTTGGTGGGCGGCCTGTTCCGGCAGACCAGCAACCTGAACGCCAAGCGCGAGCTGGTCATCCTGATCAAGCCGACCGTGATCCAGGGCGACGGCGGCAACTGGCCGACCACCGCCTCGTCGCGCATCGAGACGGCACCCGGCACCGCGGCCCGCTAACCCACACACACCATGGCCCGCCCCGAACGCATCCGCCTTGGCGACCTGCTGATCCAGGAGCAGCTGATCGCGCCCGATCAGCTCGACAAGGCGCTGGCCGAGCAAAAGCAGTCCGGCCGCAAGCTGGGCCGCATCTTCATCGACAGCGGCTTCGTCACCGAGGCGCAGATCGCCAAGGCCGTGGCCCGCCAGCTGCGGGCCCCCTTCGTGGACCTGGGCACCCGGGTCATCCGGCCCGAGATCGCCCGCCTGTTGCCCGAGGGGCAGGCGCGCCGCTTGCGCGCCCTGCCGCTGGAGGAGACCCCCGCCGGCCTGCGCGTGGCGATGGCCGACCCGACCGACCTGGGCGCCTGGGACGAGCTGAACCGCCTGCTGAAGCGCGAGATCGAGCTCGCCGTGGCCGCTGAAAGCCAATTGCTGGCCGCGCTGGACCGCAGCTACCACAGCACCGAAGAAATCGCCGGCCACGCCCAGGCGCTGCAGAGCGAGCTGGCCAGCGTGACCCAGGAGTTCGGCGAACTGCTCGGCCTGGCCAGCGCGACCACCGAGGACGCGCCGGTCGTGCGCCTGCTGCACTCGGTGTTCGAAGAGGCCCTGCGCGTGCGCGCCTCGGACATCCACATCGAGCCGCAGGAGCGCGCGCTGCGCATCCGCTTCCGCATCGACGGCGTGCTGCATGTGCAGACCGAGGCCGATGCCAAGATCGCCAGTGCCGTGGCGCTTCGGCTCAAGCTGATGTCCGGCCTGGACATCTCCGAGAAGCGGCTGCCGCAGGACGGGCGCTTCCACGTGAAGCTGCGTGCCGGCACCGTCGACGTGCGCATCTCCACCATGCCCACGCAGCACGGCGAATCGGTGGTGATGCGCCTGCTGACCCAGGATGGCGGCCTGCTGTCGCTGGACAAGCTCGACCTGCCGCCCGCCGTGGCCCGCGCCTTGCGCCGCGCCATCGCCCGGCCCAGCGGCATGGTGCTGGTCACCGGCCCGACCGGCAGCGGCAAGACCACCACGCTTTACGCCGCGCTCAGCGCGCTCAACACGACCGGCCGCAAGATCATCACCGTCGAGGACCCGATCGAATACCGCCTGCCAGGCGTCAACCAGGTGCAGGTGGTCGACAAGATCGAGCTGGGCTTCGGCCGCGTGCTGCGGGCCGCGCTGCGCCAGGATCCGGATGTGATCCTGGTCGGCGAGATGCGCGACCAGACCACTGCCGAGATCGGCCTGCGTGCCGCGCTGACCGGCCACCTGGTGCTGTCCACCCTGCACACCAACGACGCGCCCTCCACCCCGCTGCGCCTGATCGACATGGGCGTGCCGCGCTACATGGTCGCCATGTCGCTGCAGATGGTGCTGGCCCAGCGCCTGGTGCGCCTGATCTGCACGCACTGCACCACCGAGGTCGAGCCCGACCCGCACCAGCACGAATGGCTGACGCTGGAACTGGGCGAGTCCGTCGGCCGCCACCGCTTCCGCCACGGCCGCGGCTGCCCGGTGTGCAACGACACCGGCTACTCGGGCCGCTCGGGCGTCTACGAGTTCGTCGAGATGACGCAGGAACTCGTCGAGACCATGAACCACGGCAACCCGGCCGACTTCGCGCGGGCCGCCCGCCGCCAGATGGGCGGCCTGACGCTGCGCAGCGATGCCGTTCGCCTGGCCACCGAGGGCCGCACCACGATCGACGAAGCGATGCGCGTGGCGACGCAGTTCGACGAATGACGCCGCCATGATGCGCTTTGCCTATACAGGCCGCAGCGCGGCCGGGCCGGTCAACGGCATCCTGGAGGGCGCCGACGCGGGCGCCGTGGCCGACCTGCTGTTGGCCCGTGGCGTGACGCCGCTGCGCATCGAAGCCGAGTCCGGCCAGGCCGGCACCACCGAGCCGTCCCGGCCGTTGAAATCCGTGATCGCCGGCTGGCTCCAGCCGCCGATCGGCACGGTCGATCTGATGCTGTTCTGCCGGCAACTGCACACCCTGCTGCGGGCCGGCGTGCCCATTCTTCGCGCCTTGCTCGGCCTGCAGGAATCGGCCTCGAACCCCGGCATGCGGGCGCATCTGGCGGAGGTCCGGCGCAGCCTCGAATCGGGCATCGAGCTGTCGATGTCCTTTGCCCAGCAGACCGGCCTGTTCAACGGCTTCTTCGTGGCGATGGTGCGGGTGGGCGAGATGACCGGCCGGCTCGACGAGGTCTTCGACAGGCTGAGCCGCCACCTCGAGTTCGAGATGTTCATGCGCCAGCAGGTCAAGTCGGCCCTGCGCTACCCGATGTTCGTGATGGCCGCGATGGTGGCTGCCATCGCCGTGATCAACGTGATGGTGATCCCGGCCTTCGCCACCGTCTTCGAGAGTTTCGGGGCCGAGCTGCCGATGCCGACGCGCATCCTGCTGGCGACCTCCCGCTTCACCGTGTCCTATGGCTGGCTGCTCGGGCTGGCGCTCGTAGCGGCAGGCTTCGCCTGGAACGCCTGGCGGCACACGCCCGCCGGCCGGCTGCGCTGGGACCGGTTCCTGCTGGGCGTGCCGGTGGCCGGCAAGATCGTGCACAAGGCCATGCTCGCGCGCTTCGCACGCGGCTTCGCGATGGCGCTGAAGAGCGGGGTGCCCATCGAGCGGGCGCTGGCCGCCGTGGCGCAGACGGTGGAGAACGCCTGGATCGCCCGCCGCGTCGACGGCATGCGCGAGAGCGTCGAACGCGGCGAATCCATCGTCCGCGCAGCGATGGCCGCGGGCGTCTTCACGCCGGTGGTGTTGCAGATGATCGGCGTCGGTGAGGAAACCGGCGCCATCGACGAGTTGATGGACGAGGTGGCCGAGCTGTACAGCAACGAGGTGCAGTACGAGCTGAAGACCTTGAGCCAGCAGGTCGAACCGATCCTGATCGTCTTCCTGGGCGCGCTGGTGCTGGTGCTGGCGCTGGGCGTGTTCCTGCCGATGTGGGACCTGGGGCGTGCCGCCTCGGCCGGCCACTGACCGCCGCGATGGATGCCGATGCCGCCCCGCTCACCCTCGCTGCCTCGCCTTCGTGGCGTGTCGCGCTTCGAGTTTGCGATCGTGGTGGCGCTGCTCGGCCTGCTGCTGGCGGTGGCGCTGCCGCGCCTGCAGGCCCCGCTCGCCGCCGCGCGCCAGGCTCGCCTGCAACAGCTCGTGGCCACGGCGCGCGCCACGGCGGCGCTGTTTCACGGCCAGTGCGAGGCACTTGCCGCCAGCCCGGGCCGCTGCGACCCCGTGCTGCTGTCGGGCGTGCCGGTGGCCGGCGTGCATGGCTGGCCAGCGGCAAGTGCCGACGGCATCGCGATGGCCCTCAACCTTTCAGGCCCGACGGCCGATATCCATTGGCAGCCCGAGCAGATCGACGGCGTGCCCGCATTGCGTGGGCGCCTCGGCCCCGCCGGGACGGCCGGCGCTTGCGAGTTCATCTACGCCCAGGCGGCATCGCCGGGTGCGGCCCCCCGCATCGAGCTGATCGATGCCACCTGTCCCTAGCGTTCCCCCCATCCCTTCCTGGAGTCTCACCATGAAACGAGTTCAAGCCGGCTTCACGATGATCGAGCTGATCGTCGTCATCGTCATCCTGGGCGTCCTGGCCGCCGTGGCCCTGCCCAAGTTCATCGACGTGAGCAGCGAGGCCAAGGAGTCCGCCCTGAAGGGCGTCGTCGGCGCCGCCACCACCGCGATGAACCTCAACTACAGCGGTTGCTCGGTCACCAACCACGTGGTCACCACCAACAAGTGCGTGGCCGTCGACAATTGCAACGACGTGGGCAGCCTGCTGCAGGGCGGCCTGCCGGGTGACTATGAGGTCACCGCCGCGGCGATCGATCCTGGCAACGGCACCACCGCGAGCTGCACGTTGACGCAGACCTCCGGCGGCGCAACCGGCACCTTCACCGCCACCCGCGCAGGCACCTGACCGGACCTGAGCGCGCGGCCGTGACGGCTTGCCTGCTCGCCCCACTGTGGCGCCACCTCGGCGCCGGCCTGGCGCGGCCGGCCGCCTGGGTGGCGCTCGCGCTCGCCCTGCTGGCCGGGCCGGCGCTGGCCGCCACCTACACCTTCCGCAGCGACAGCTTCGCCTGGGAAACCGCTGCCAACGCCATCACCTGGAACCGCACCTGCACCGCCTACCCCGGCGACGACGACCAGGCCACGGTCACGTTCACCGGCGGCTTCACCTTCAGCTTCGGTGGCGTGGCCTACAGCTCGGTGCGCGTGTTGACCAACGGCGCACTGCAGTTCGGGGCCGACACCGGCTTCATGCGCAGCTACACCAACACCAATCTGCCCGCCGGCACCGCCGCCGCGCGGAGCGGGTGCACGGCTGCCGCCACCGCCCGCACGATGATGGCCTACTGGACCGACCTGGACCCGAGCCGGGCGGGGTCTGGCAACGTCACCTGGGAACAGAAGGGCAGCAGCCCGAACCGCTATGTGGTGGTGTCGTGGAACAGCGTCTACCAGTACAACACCAGCACGCCCTACGCCTTCCAGATCATCCTGTACGAGAACGGCGAGTTCAAGTACCAGTACGGCAACGCCAACGCCTCCGGCTCCAACGCCACGATCGGCGTGCAGGTGTCCAACACCGACTACACGCTGTACTCCTACAACAGCGGCTACAACGCCAACGGCAGTGCGGTGCGCTGGTTCCTGCCCAGCGGCACGCCCACCCGGCTGGCCGAATACCGCATGGACGAGGCTGCCTGGAGCGGCAGCGTCGGCGAGGTCACCGACAACACCGGCAACGGCCACGGCGGCGTGCGCGTGGGAAGCGCCCAGACCACCGCCAGCGGTTATGTCTGCCGTGCGGCGGACATCCCACCCAACACCACAGCGGCGGCGATCTCGGCGATCGACACGTCGCTGGATGTCGACTCGGCCATCGGCTCGCGCGGCAGCGTCAGCTTCTGGTACCGCGGCAACGCCGCGTGGGTGAGTTCGCCGGAGGCACAGCTGTTCGATGCCAGCGCCTCGGCCAGCCGGCCGTTCTTCCTGGCTCGCAAGAGCAGCGGCGCGCTGCGCTTCACCGTCGCCGACGGTGCCGGCACGCTGCTCAGTGCCCTGACCAGCAACCAGGCCATCGCGGCCGGCACCTGGGCGCACATCGCCGTGTCCTGGCGGCTGGCCAGCGGCAGCAACCAGAGCACCCTGCGGGTGTACGTCAACGGCCTGCAGGTGGGCGCCGTCACCGGCACCACCAATGGCTCGCTCGACACCAGCCTGCTGACCCTTTTCCTCGGCGACAACCGAAGCAGCGCCACACCCGCCAACGCCACGGCCGCCTCGGCCAACGGCCGCATCGACGAGGTGAAGGCCTACAACTACGAGATCAGCGCCCTGGAGATCGCCGCGGACATGTCCGTGGCGCATGCCTGCCAACCGCCGCTGCACCATGTGGAGCTGCGCCATGGCACCGGCATCGGCCTGACCTGCACCCCCAGCACCCTGACCGTCGTGGCCTGCCAGGACGCCGCCTGTGCCACCCCCTACACCACCGGGCTGACCGGCACGCTGACCGCCAGCGGCACGCCCAGCGTCGTGTGGCCGAGTGGCGCGGGCTTCAGCATCGCATCGGGATCCAGCAGCAGCACCGTCAACGTGCAGGTCACCTCGGCCGGCAGCGTGAGCTTCGGCACCACCGGTCTGAGCGCGACGCCGAGCAGCTCGACCACCTGCACCTTCGGCAGCCCCGCATGCACCTTCACCGCGCAAGACAGCGGCCTGCTGTTCGACGTGCCGCACCACCTGGCCGACAACGCGCGGACCGTCAGCGTCAGCGCGGTGAAGAAGGCCGACAACAGCAACGCCTGCGTGCCGGCTTTCGCCAGCGTCAGCAAGACCATCGCCTTCGCCTGCAGCCACCAGAACCCGGCCAGCGGCACGCTGCCGGTGCGCGTCGGTGGCACGGCCGTGTCCTGTGGCGCAGGCAGCCAGTCGGTCACGCTGGCCTTCGACGCGACCGGCACCGCCAGCACGACGGTGCAGTACGCCGATGTCGGCCAGGTCGCTCTCGCCGCCACCTACACCGGCAGCGGCAACGACGCTGGCCTGACGATGACGGGCAGCGACAGCTTCATCGCCGCGCCGTATGCCTTCACCGTCACCGCCACCAGCGGCACCCGCATCGCCGGGGTGGGCTTCTCCGGCACCGTGACCGCGCAGAACGTCAGCGGTGCCGCCACGCCCAACTTCGGCCGCGAAACCTCGCCAGAAGGCGTCACGCTCGGCTGGGTGCGCACCCAGCCGCAAGCCAGCGGCGCCATCAACGGCAGCTGGAGCGGCAGCGTCGGTGGCTTTGCCAGCGGCTCGGCCACGTTCAGCAACTTCCAGTGGAGCGAGGTCGGGCGCGGCGACCTGAGCGCCGTGCTGGCCAGCGGCAACTACCTGGGCAGTGGCTACACGGCCGCCGGTTCGAGCGCCGGCGCGCCGGTCTTGTGCGCCACCGAGTGGGGCACCTGCGTGCTGCCCACCGGCGCCACGGCCACCGTCTACTACGGCCGCAACGGGCGCCTGGCCATGCGCGCCGGCATGACAGGGAACGTCTGGTGTGCCAACGCGGTGTTCGGTGACCCCGACCCGGGCTACACCAAGCAGTGCTGGTACGTTGCCACCGGCGGCAGCTCGGCCGCCTCCAGCGGCGCCGTCGGCCCGTTCCGGCCGCACCACTTCGACGTGGCGGTGACACCGGCCTGCGCGGCCGGCAACTTCGGCTACGGAGGCCAGCCGATCCCGGCCACGATCACCGCGAAGAACGCCGCCGGTGTGACGACGAGCAACTACTTCGGCAGCTACGCCAAGGCCACCACGCTCAGCGACGCCGGCGCGCTGGCGATCGGCAGCTTCACCGCCGGGGCGACCGTGCCCGCCGCGAGCTACACCCTGGGCGAGGCGAGCGCGACACCCACCTACAGCTTCACCGACAAACTCACCGAACCGCAGACCTTGTCGATCCGGGCCACGGACACCGACGGCGCCAGCTCGGCCGGCTACGCCGAGGGCAGCACTCCGCTGCGCAGTGGCCGGCTGCTGGTGGCAAACGGCTACGGCAGCGAGAAAAGCGCGCTGCAACTGGCGCTGCGCGTGGAGTACTGGAGCGGCCAGGCCTGGGTCCTCAACGGCGCCGACAGCTGCACCGGCTACGGCGCTGCGAGCATCCCGGCCGGGTCGGTGGCGCTGTCGAACCTGCGCAATCACCAGGGCGGCAGCGGCGCCTGGACCACCAGCGCGACGGCGATCACCATGAGCGCCAGCGGCGTCGGCAGCGTGACGCTGGCGGCCCCGTCCGGCGGTGCGACGGGCACCCTCGACCTCGCGCTGAACCTGGGCAGCGGCAGCGCCGACGCGTCCTGCCTCGCGAGCCACCCGGCCAGCACCGGTGCCGGCCTGCCGTGGCTGCGCTCGCGCAATGGCAACTGCGCCACCGGCTGGGCGAGCGACCCGTGGGCGCGCGCCAGCTTCGGCATCTACAGCCCCGAAACCCGCAAGACCATCCATGTGCGCGAAATCTTCTGAACGCGCCCGCCAGGCCGGCTTCACGCTGGTCGAGCTGATCGCCATCCTGATCGTCGTCGGCGTGCTGGCGGTGGTGGCCATGCCCAAACTCGACGCCGGCAGCAGCCTGCGCAACGACGCTGCACGCGACGAGGTGCTGGCAGCACTCCGCCTGGCCGGGCAGACCGCCCAGTCGCACCGCCGCCTGGTGTGCGCCGAGGTGACGTCCAGCGCGGTCACGCTGCGCATCGCGAGCGCGCGGGGTGCCACGGCCTGCGACACCGCCTACGCCGGCCCGGACGGCCAGGCCGCCTTCACCGCCAACGCCGGCGGCGCCACGCTGAGCCTGGCGCCGGCCGGCACGCTGTACTTCCAGCCCGACGGTCGGGTCACCAGCGACGGGGCGGGCGCCACGAGCAGCAGCCGAACGCTGGCGGTGTCCAACGCCAGCAGCATCACCATCGCGGGAGAGACGGGCTATGTCCGCTAGGAGGCTGCATCGGCGCGAGGCCGGCTTCACGCTGGTCGAGATGATCGTCGCCATCGTCATTCTCGGCGTGGGCCTGGCCGGCGTGATGCTGGCGTTCTCCACCGCCGCGCGCGCCAGCGCCGACCCGGTGGTGCACCAGCAGATGCTCGCCATCGCCGAGGAGATGATGGAGGAGATCCAGCTCAAGCCCTATGCCAGCGCCAGCAACAGCGCGCCGGCCGGTTGCGCCCGTGACACCTACAACGACGTGGGCGACTACCAGGGCTATGCCACCAGCGGCCAGATCTGTACGGTCGACGGCGTGGCCATCGCCGAGCTGGCCAGCTACTCGGTCAGCGTGGGCGTGGCCACCGGCTCCTTGGCCGGTGTGGCCGCGGCGCGCCGCATCACGGTCACGGTGAGCCGCGGCAGCGACAGCCTCGCGCTGACCGGCTGGCGAACCGACTACGCCTCCGAATGATGGCCCGCACCCGACGCCCTCAAAGCGGCTTCACGCTGGTCGAGCTGATCCTGGTGATCGTGATCGGCGCGGTGCTGGCGGCGACGCTGGCGGTGTTCCTGCGGCCGGCCGTCGACAGCTGGTTGTCGATGCGCACCCGGGCCGAGCTGTCGTACCAGGCCACCGGTGCGCTGCGCCGCATGCGCGACGAGATCCGCAGCGCGGTGCCCAACTCGATCCGCACACCGGGCCCGCAGTGCATCGAGCTGGTGCCCACGCTGGCCGGCGCGCGGCTGCGGCGCGCCGAAGACACCGAGGTCGCCGGCACGATGCCGCTGGACACCAGCACGACCACCACGCAGTTCGATGTGCTGACGCCCTTCGCCGTCACGCCGGCCCCCGGCGACTATGTGGTGATCGACAACCAGAACCCGGGCGATGTCTACAGCGGCGCCAACCGGGCACACATCACCGCCGTGGGCGCGGCCACGGCCGGCGCGCTGCGCCTCACCGTCGACCCGACCGACTTCCCGCCCGGCTACCAGGGCAACCGGGTCGTGCTCGTCTCCGGCGCCAGGCGCTCGGTGTTCTACGTCTGCGAAGGCGCCGACGGCACGCTCGACGCGTCGGGCAACGGCAAGGGCGTGCTGACCCGGCTGACGCGCGACTTCGTTGCCAGCTACCCGGCCGCCTGCCCCAGCGCGGCCAGCGGTGACGTGCTGGCCACGTCGGTGCGTTCCTGCCGCTTCGTCTACGACCCCAGCCAGGGCGCCACCCAGCAAAGTGGCTTCGTCTCGATGCAGATCGCGCTGACCCGCTCGGGCGAGAGCGCCAGCCTGGTCGTCGGCGCCCATGTGAGCAACGTGCCATGACACAGGCTCTTCGCGCCCAACGGGGCTTCGGCGCACTCGCCGCGATCCTGGTGCTCGTGTTCCTCGCCGCGCTGGCCGCGGCGGTGATCCGGCTCAGCACCGTCCAGCAAATGGGTGGCGCCCAGGAGATCGGCGCCGCGCGTGCCGCGCAAGCCGCGCGTGCCGGCATCGAATGGGGGCTCTACCAGGCCTTCAAGGGGAGCTGGGCCAGCTGCAGCGCTGCCAGCCAGACGCTGGACCTATCCGCCGACCTGGGCATGCGGGTGACGGTGAGTTGCAACTCGTCGCTCTACAACGAAGGTGAATCGGAGCCTGGCGTGCCGCAAACCGTGCGGGTCTACACCCTGGACGCCGTGGCCTGCAACGCCCCCACCGCCTGCCCTGACGCCAGCCGCGCGAGCGGCCCGGGTTATGTCGAGCGGCGCGTGCAGATCAACGCGGGAACCTGAGGCATACGGCAGGGTGGCGCTCGGGGGCGCCGACGGAGTAGCATCGGCTGTCGAGGAGATGCCCATGTCGCCAATGCCAAGCTCCCACGTGCATCGCTGGCGTCGATGGATGGCCGGCGCGGCCATCGCGGTCGCAGTGACCGTGCCTGCCTTCGCGCACCACGGCTGGACCTGGGCCGAAGACGGCAACTCCGAACTCACCGGTGTGGTCGTGGCGGCCAGGCTCGGCAACCCGCACGGCGAGCTCACGTTGGATGTGGGCGGTGCCAAGTGGCTCGTCGAAGTCGGCCAGCCGTGGCGCAACGAGAACGCCGGGCTGAAGGACGAGATGCTGGCCAAGGGAGTCACGCTCACCGTGTCGGGCCATCGTCACGCCGATCCGAAGAAGAAGGTCTTCAAGGCCGAGCGCGTGGTCATCGGCGGCAGGAAGTTCGACCTGTATCCCGATCGCGACTGAATGCGCCGCCTGTCCCCTGGCCGGGCCTGCTGATGCTGCTGGAGACCTGGGCCTCGGCACTCCAGGCCAGCGGGCCGTCGCAGGCCTTGCGTGCGTCGATGTGGCTCTACCCGCTTGTCAACACCGGGCACGTGGCCGGCATTGCCCTGCTGTTCGGCGCCATCGCCCCGCTCGATCTGCGGCTGATCGGTTGCTGGAAGAGCGTGCCGCTCGCCCCCCTGGCCCGCGTGCTGGTGCCGGTGTCGATCGCCGGGTTCGTGCTGGCGGCGTCGACCGGCTCGCTGCTGTTCCTGGCGCGCCCGCTGGACTACATCCATGAACCGCTCTTCGGCACGAAGATGGCCCTGCTCTGCGCAGCGGTGCTCAACGCGCTCATCCTGCGCCGTTCGCCGCAGTGGAAGCTCGTGCGCGCGGATGCCGGCGGCATCCCCCGCCCCGCCTGGCGGATCTCCGCGCTCGCCTCGATCGTGCTGTGGCTCGGTGTCATCACCCTGGGCCGGCTGATCGGCTATCGCTGAGGCACCGGCACCGGCCTGCCGGGATCAGCCCCCGCTGAGCGCCAGCACGATGGCCACGTCGTCGTCGGGTTGCAAGGCATGCTGGAGCTCGCGCACGCCGATGCCGTTGACGAAGACGCGCATGTTCGGCCGCAGCAGGCCCTGCTCGTCGACCACGCGAAAGCGCAGGCCGGGGTGGCGGCGGTCGAGATCGGCGAACAACGCGTCCAGCGTGTCACCGTCGGCGTCGACAGGCGACACGCGGGTGTACGACCGCAGCGCCCCGGGGATCAGCACCTTCATCGCCCGGCCCCGCCGCTCACGCCAACGCCGCCACTTCCACCGAGTAGATCTCCGGCAGGTGGCGGGCGATGTTGGACCAGCGTGCGCCCTCGTCCCGCCCGATCCACAGCTCGCCGCTGGTGGTGCCCAGGTACAGCGCCGGGGCCGCCTGCGCGTCCACCGTCATCGCCTGGCGCTTCACGGTCCACCAGGCCTGGCTCTCGGGCAGGCCATCGTCCAGGCGCTGCCAGGTCCGGCCGGCATTGCGGGTGACGTAGGCCGCCGGGCGCCCGTCCGGGCTGGTGCGCGGCCAGACGGTGGCGGCGTCCATCGGGAAGACCCAGGCCGTGTCGGGGTCGCGCGGGTGCACGACCATCGGGAAGCCGACGTCGCCCACGCGCTTGGGCATCTTGCGGCCGATGCGCTGCCAGGTGTCGCCGGGCCGGTCGAGCCGGTAGATGCCGCAGTGGTTCTGCTGGTACAGGCGATCGGGGTTGCCCGGGCACAGCCGAATGCAATGCGGGTCGTGGAAGGTGACGGTGGAGGGGTCGAAGCCCTCGACCACCTCCATGCCCTTGATCAGCGTCGTCCAGCTGCGGCCGGCGTCTCGCGACTCGTGCACGCCGCCGCCCGACATCCCGAAAAGCAGGTGCTGCGGGTCGCGCGGGTCGACGATGATCGAATGCAGCTTCGGCCCGTCGGGCGTGCCGTCCTGCACCGAGCCCATCCACTCGCGGAGCTGCGCGTCGTCATTGACGGCCGGCAGCGGCGCCCAGGTGACACCGCCGTCCTCCGAGCGGAAAAGGCCCTGCGGCGAGGTGCCGGCGTACCAGGTGTCGCGCTCGCCGGCATGCCCCGGGGTGAGCCAGAAGGTGTGGTCGACCGAGCGGGCGGGCGGGCCGCCGGCCGGGTTGGCGAAGGCCGGTGGCTGCTTGGCCTCCTTCCAGGTGCGGCCGAGGTTGGTGGAGCGGAAGATCGTCGGGCCCAGGTGGCCGGTCTTGGCCGC
>JADMKA010000168.1 GCA_018780145.1 Vitreoscilla sp.
TGGGCGTAGGTGTACATCGGGTAGATGCACCATTTGTCGCCGGTGTTGTGGTGGGTGGCGCGGCGGATGCGGTAGATGGCCGGGTCGCGCAGGTTGATGTTGGGCGAGCCCATGTCGATCTTCGCGCGCAGCACCATGCTGCCGTCGGGGTGCAGCCCGTCACGCATCTCGCGGAAGCGCGCCAGGTTCTCGGCCGCCGTGCGGCCGCGGAAGGGGCTGTCGGTACCAGGGGTGGTGAAGTCGCCCCGGTTGGCGCGCATTTCCTCGGGCGTCTGCTCGTCTACATAGGCCAGGCCGCGTTCGATCAGGTGCTCCGCGGCGCGGTACATGAAGTCGAAGTAGTTGCTGGCGAAATAGAGGTGGCTGGTGCCGAAGGCGTTCCAGTCCCAGCCGAGCCACTGCACCATCTCCTCGATGGCGTCCACGTACTCCTGCTCCTCCTTCTCGGGGTTGGTGTCGTCGAAGCGCAGGTGGCACACGCCGCCATGGTCGCGCGCCAGGCCGAAGTTCAGGCAGATGCTCTTGGCATGGCCCACGTGCAGGTAGCCGTTCGGCTCCGGGGGGAAGCGCAGGCGCACACGCGCCGGATCGAGACCACCTGCCTCGTGGTGCGCTGCGTCCCCGGGGCTGCCGCCGAAGCGCCGCTGGTCGTAGGTGCCGGCGGCGAGGTCGCGCTCGATGATGGCGCGCAGGAAGTTGGCGGGCTTGGCGACGTCGGTGGCGCGGGTGGTTTTGGGGTCGCTCATGAAGCGGTGGTGATCGCTGAGAGAAGTAGCGGTTGATTGTAGGCGGCAGCCCCTTGGGGCCTGCCAGGCTCGAGCCCGCAGGGTGATCCCAGGAAACCAACGCCCTCGGCGTTGCAAATGCTCGCCGGGGGATGAACCCCGGCTGTGCTTTGCGCCTTGATGGCGCCGGTTTCCTGGGTCACGTGAGCCCTCCCATAGCGCTAACAGGCCCTAGGTCAAGGGGGGCGGCGAGCCGATCGGGCGATCGGTTGGTCATCCGTTGGTGGGCCGGCCGGGCGGGCGCCTAATCTTGCGCCAAGGCTTCGATGACGAGGCCTGCCAACCGAGGGACATCACCATGCGCACTTCGCTCACTCGTTTCAACATCCGGGTGCTGGCCGCGGCCGCCGGGCTGGCCTTGCCGATGGGGGTGTCGGCCACGCCGCCGATCGATCAGTTGGGCAACTTCGCCTCCACCTGCGGCGGCCTGGCCTCCGGCAGCGGCCTGCCGGTGCAGAACATCGACCTGGCCAGCCTGTTCGCGCCCAGTGAATCGGTCTGCAAGGAAGCCTTCGACGCGGCGATGGCCAAGATCAAGGCCAAGGTCACCCACAGTGGCGCCCGGGGCACCGGCGGTGGCCATGCCCAGGCCCTGCCCGGTGGCAAAGTGCGCGTGTTGGCGAGCAACAACGCGGTGGGTGACGGTGGCGAGGTGGGTGGTGCATTGGCCGGCTTCACCGATGTGCTGACCATCGACGCTCCGGGCCTCAGCGGCCAGGCCGGGGTGTTGCATTACCGGGTCAAGGTCAAAGGCATGTTGGAAACGCACGGCCCATCGGGCGGCGCGCTGTTTCGCGTGCTGCCAGTATCGTCCCGCCCGCCGACGGTCTGGAAAGACTGGGGCGTGGCCACCGACATCGTGACGCCAGACGCCTTCCTGGCCGTCGACGAGACCGTGGTCGTCGCCACCAATCTGGTCTTCGGCGAGCCGCTCAGGCTGACGACGGTGGGCTGGGCGCACGCCGGCATCCGCGCTCAGGGCGGGACGGGCCACGGCACCGTGGCATTCGACGGCAAGAACGCGTTTCGCTTGAAGGGGGTCGACCACATCACCACCTTGGCGGGGACGCCTGTCACCGACTACACCCTGAGCTCGCAGGCCGGGCTGCCGTGGCAGTGAGCACGATCATGGGGCCACTGCTGGTCAATCACCGAACCGAGGACATCACCATGCGCATGTCGTTCACTCATTTCATCGCCCGGGTGCTGCCTGCAGCCGCCGGCCTGACGTTGCCGATGTGGGTTTCGGCCACGCCACCGACAGACCAGTTCGGCTCGCTGGCCTATTCTTGCGCCGGTGCGTCCAGCGGCAGCGGCGTGCCGGTGCAGAGCATCGATCTGGCGTCGCTGTTCAAGCCGGAGGACTCGAAGTGCAAGGAAGCCTTCTCGCCGGCCATGGCGCTGGTCAAGGCCAAGGCGAACCATGCCGTGTCCGGCAGCTCCAGCGGCAGTGCGCAGGCCCAGCCCGGCGGCAAGCTGCGTGTGCGCACCAGCAACAATGTCACCAACAACGGCGAGGTCGGTGGCGCCATCGCCGGCTTCACCGACGTGTTGATGATCGATTCGCCCGGCCTGACCAACACCTCCGGCGTGTTGTACTACCGTGTCAAGGTCAAGGGCACGCTCGAAACCCATGGGTTGAGTGGCGCGACCCTGTTCCGGATCCTGCCGTTGGTGCCGCATCGAGTCACCTTCTGGAAGGATTGGTCCGCGCAGACCGACTGGTCGCAACCGGATGTCGTGCTCAATGTCGATGAAACGGCGATCGTGGCCGCCAACTTCGTCTTCGGCGAGGCCTTTCACCTGACCACCACGGCGTGGGCCATCTCCGGCGGCGGCAACACCCACGGCACCGTGGCCTTCGATGCCAAGGACTCGATCCGCCTGAAGGGCGTGGACCACATCACCACTTACGAAGGTGCGCCGGTCACCGACTACACCCTCAGCTCGCAGGCCGGCCTGCCATGGTGATGGGGCCGGTCAGGCCGAGGCTTCGTGGAACAGAGCCAGCGTTTCGGCAGCCGGCGCGGTGCCCAGCACAGTGGCCAGAAGCTCCCGGCAGCGGCGGAAGGTGCGCAGCGCCTCGGCCCGCTCGCCGCAGGCCAGTTGGGCGCGCATCAACGCGCGGTAGATGGGCTCGGCCAGAACCTCGCGTGTCAGCGCGCGCTCGTAGAGCACGATGGCAGCGCGCCACTGGCCACGCGCTTCGAGGGCTCCGCCCCAACTGGTGACGGCGCGATAGAAGCACAACGCGAGGCGCTCGCGTGCCAGCCGCATCGGGCCGACCAGCTCTTCGCTGCCCAGCAGGCGGTCGCGGTACAGCGAGAAGGCCCGTTCGGCAGTGCGCGCGAGCTGCGCTTCGGGCTGGTGCTCGGCGAGGCTGGACTGCAGCTGCTCGGCCAAGGCCTCGAACGACGTGGCATCGCACCAGACCAGGGTGGGGTCGAGCGACACGGCGCCGTCGACCACCGCGACGGCTTCCGGCAGATCGAGCAGCTTGCGCAGGCGCGACACCGCCATTTCGAGCGATGCCTTCGGCGCGTCGGCCTCGAGTGAGGGCCAGAGCGCGTCGATGATGAAGTCCGCATCGACCGGCCCGCCACCGTGCGCGGCCAGCAGGGCCAGCAGCTCCAGTGGCTTGCGTTGGGCCTTGCCGGCCGAGCGCAGCGGCTGGTCGTCGCGCGAGATCGTCAGCTCGCCGAGCACCTGGACGCGCACCCGCCAGGGCCAGTCGGCGCGTGTCGGGTCGGGTGGTGTCAGGTGGCGGTCGCGGATGGTGGCACGCACGAACTCGGGCTCGATGCCGGCGTCCAGCGCCACCTGGCACAGGCGGGCAGCCAGGTCGGGCAAGGTCAGAAAGAAGCGACTGGACTGCAGCCGCGCGGCGTTGGCGAGCCCATCGGCGAGCCGTTCGAGCGCAGCGGCGGGCTGGATGTCCAGGCGGGCGGCCGCTTCGGTGAGTTGCCGGAGCATCGTCACCACCTCGCCTTGCGCGGCGAACTGGTGCTGGTGCAGGCGCTGCAACTCGGCCAGGGCCTCGTCGAAGCGGCCGAGCCCGGTCAGCACATTGGCGCGCAGCACGCGGTAGGCCCCTTGGTCGCGCTCAGGCACCTCCAGGTCGCCGCAGATGGCGAGCAGCCGTTCGATGCGCGCCAGCGCCGCCGTGCAGTCGCCGCGCTGCGAAAGGTATGAAGCCTGGGCGTGTAAACCTTGCGGCAGGCAGCCGGCGCGCATGTCGGGCATCAAGGCCTCCAGCTCGCGGTGGATGCGCTCGGCGCGGCCGAGCTGGCGCGCTTTCAGCGCCACGGGCATGTCCTGCGTCAACAGGGCATAGCGCAGCTCCGGAATGTCATGTGCGTCGGCGAGTTCCTGCAGCCGCACCCTGGCCTGCTGCGCCGCGTCGGCCTCGCCGAGGCGCTCGTGGTGACCCCTGACCAGGAACCACCAGCGTGACCGCACGCTCGGGCTGGGCGGCTCGGATTGCAGGTGTTCCTGCTGCAGCGCGATCAGGCGAGCGACGGCCAGGGCTTCCATCTGCTGGTCGTGGTAGTCCAGCAGGCACTTGGCGAGCAGGAATCGCTCTCCCGGCGGCAGTGCCGGCCCGGCGCGCAGGCCCTCGGCGAGGGCCTGGCTGGCGTCGCGAAGCGGGGCGTTGCCCGCCGACGCTGCGTGGTCCAGCGACGGCCAGACGAGGCAGGCCGCGCAGGCCCGCAGCGCGGCGCGCTCGCCGGCCCGGGCGCGCGGCAGGTCGTCCGCCAGCGCCCCGCCGGACACGCCGGCGGCAAATCGGTCGCACCAGCGCGCGACGCCGCGGAAGTCGATGAAATCGAGGTTGATCGCCAGCAGCATGAGCCCTGAAACCCGCCACGCCGCGGCAGTGTCACCGAGTGCGGTGGCTTCGTTCCAGGCCGCCTGCAGGCCCAGGCGAGCCCGCGGCTCGTCCTCGGTGATCAGCGCGACAGTGGCATCCAGGTCCATGGCTGATGGTCACTGACTGGCCACCGAGGCCTCGGGGAACAGGGCCAGCGTTTCGGCCGCCGGCGTGGTGCCCAGCACAGAGGCCAAAAGCTCCCGGCAGCGGCGGAAGGTGCGCAGCGCCTCGGCCCGCTCGCCGCGGGCCAGCTGGGCGCGCATCAGCGCGCGGTAGATCGGCTCGGCCAGGATCTCGCGGGTGAGTGCGCGCTCGTACAGCGCCACGGCCGCTGCCCAGTCGCACTGCGCTTCGAGGTGGGCACCCCAGTCGGTGACGACCCGGTAGAAGCTCAGGGCGAGGCGCTCACGCGCCAGGCTCATGCGGCCGGCCAATGTCTCGCTGCCGAGCAGGCGGCCTCGGTAGAGACAAAGAAGGCGCTCGGCACGGTTCGCCAGCTCTGCGTCGTGCCTTACGCCGCCGGGCTCATGCAGCGCCCGATGAAAGTCTTCCGCCAGCGTCTCGAAGGCGCTGGCATCACACCAGACCAGCGCCGGATCCAGCGCCACCGTCCCGTCGGCCACCCACACCGCCTCCGGCAGCTCGAGCAGCCTGCGCAGGCGCGACACCGCCATCTCCACCGAAGCCTTCGGTGCGTCCGCCTCGAGCGAGGGCCACAGCGCGTCGATGAGCGCGTCGGCGTCGACCGGCCCGCCGCCATGTGCCGCCAGAAGCGCCAGCAGTTCGAGCGGCTTGCGTGGTGCCTTGCCGGCCGACCGCAACGGCAGCTCGTCGCGCCAGATGGCCAGCTCGCCGAGCACCTGAATCCGCAGTCGCCAGGGCCAGTCTTGCCGCGTCGGGTCGGGTGCCGGCAACAGGCGGTCGCGGATGGTGGCACGCACGAACTCGGGTTCGATGCCGGCATCCAGCGCGGCCTGGCACAGCCGCGCCGCCAGCGCCGGCAGGGTGAAGTAGAAGCGGTTGAACTGCAGCCGCACGGCACCGGCCATCGCCTCGGCCAGCCATTCCAGCGCGGCCTCGGGCTGGCGGTCCAGCCGCGAGGCTGCCTCAGCGAAGCCGATGACGACCTCGAGCGTTTCGCCCTGCACGCCGAGCTGGAACGGCCGCAGCCCCTGCAACTCGGCCAGTGCTTCGTCGAAACGGCCCAGCGCGGTCAGCACGTTGGCGCGCAGTGCGTGGTACGCGCCCCGGTCACGCTCTGGCACCTCGATGTCGGCGCACACGGCCAGCAACCGGTCGACGCGGTCCAGCGCGGCACCGAGCTCGCCACGGTGTGCCAGGTACTGGGCCTGTGCGCGCAGGCACCATGGCAGCGCGCCGGCGGGAAGGGCCGGCAGCATGGCTTCCAGCTCGCGGTGGATGCGTTCGGCGCGGCCCAGCTGACCGGCCTTGAGCGCGACAGGCATGTCCAGCGTCAACAGCACATGGCGGACGCCGGGCAGGTCGTGGACGTTGAGCAGGGCTTGCAGTCTGCCGCGAGCCTGCTGCGCAGCCACGGCGTCGCCGTAGTACTCGTGGTGGCACATGGTGGTGAGCCACCAGTTCGCCTGCAGGTTCGGGCTGGCCGTGCCGTCGCGCAGCGTGTCCTGCTGCAGCGCGATCACCCGGGCCGCACCCAGCGTGTCCATCTGTTGGCCGTGGTGGTCGAGCAGGCACTTGGCAAGCAGGTAGCGCTCGGTGGGCTCCAGCATGGTCGCGTTTCTCAAGCCTTCGGCCAGGGCCTTGGCGGCCTTGGTGACGGCGGCACTGTCGTCGGCGTGCTCCAGTGCCATGTGGTCCTGCATGGCAAGGGCCAGCGTGGCGGCGCAGCCACGCATCGCCGCCGGCTCTCCGCTGCGCGCGCGTTCCGCCAAGCCAGCTGCGCGTGCCGAGGGCAGGCCGGCCATGAACCGGGCGCGCCAGCGCGCCGCGCCACGAAAGTCGAAGTAGTTGAAGTTGATCACCAGCAAGGCGGCGGCAGCTGCCTGCCATGCCGCCGCGGCATCGCCACGCCGTTCTTCTTCGCCCCACATCGCCTCCAACGCCGCACGGGCGCGCGGCTCGTCGTCGGGTACCAGGGCAAGGGCGGTGGGGAGGTCCATGGCAGCAGTTCGATACCGGGAGGCTGTCGGGCTGTGGGTCGGGCCCGCGCCGGGGTGAGTTGCGGCGCCAGTCTAGGCGCCGGCGAGGCGTGTGGCCGAGCCACACAACGAGCCGGCAACGACGAATGGTGCCGCAAATCACCCCGGCCCTGCGGGTTGGGCCTGGAAGCCGGCTGATCCGTCGTTGCAAATGCTCGCGATACCGCCCGGTATCGCTGCGCTTTGCGCCTCGGCTGAGCCGGTTTCCAGGCCCAACGCGGGCCCGACCCACAGCCCGACAGCCTCCTGGCCCAGCCCGGCGTTACAACTTGCCTCGACGCTTCGTCAACTGGTGCGGGCGGCCAGCCGTTGGTCGGTGCACGGGTGTCCTTGTGTCGCCCCCTGTCCAGAAGGAGACGTTCGATGACTGCCATTGCCAACTTGCCTCACCTGCCTTCCCTGGCGGCGTTGCTGGCCGCCGCGGCTTTCTGCCTGCCGGCGCAGGCTGGCGTGAGCTGGTCCATCGGCATCAACGCGCCGATCGCACCCGGCGTGCAGATCGGCACGGTGATCAACGGCGGATCGCGCCACTACCTGCCGGCACCGGTCTACGCGCCGGCCCCTGTGCTGTATGCACCGGCGCCGGTGTATGCGCCGCCGCCGGTCTATCTGCCGCCGCCGGTGGTTTATGCGCCCTATGTGCCGCCGGTCGTCTACGCGCCACGCTACGCTGCCCCGCGCTACTACCCACCGCGGCATGTGCGTCCGCCGGTTCACTACCCACCGGTGGCCATCGGGATCCATGTCCGGCCCGGACAGCCGCATTGGCGCCACGACAGGCGCGACGGCTACGGGCCTGTGGCCCAGTGGCGCGGCGCGCCGGCGGGCCGAGACCCGCGCTGATCTTTCGGGGCAGAGCTGGGCGGTAAATCGCCCTCACATCCCGCCTCAAGATCGGCTCCCCCGCTCCGAAAATCCTCGATGAGCGCCCGCCCGCGGTGGCCCCGTGGGCTGCCCGTGCGCGCGCCACACCGAAGGAAGCAGGAACGAGATGATCAACCTCACCCGATTGAAGATTGGCCAGCGCCTGGCGCTGGGCTTTGGCGTCGTGATCGCCGTGTTCGGCGTGCTGGCCAGCATCGCCTACATGCGCATCGGCGCCCTGAGCGACGAGATCGCCGTCATGGTGGGTGACCGCTATCAGAAGACGGTGGTCGCCAGCCGGATCAAGTCCGAGTTGAACGAGGTCTCGCGCAACATGGGCAACGTGCTCATCATGACCGAGCCAGGACAGATCAAGAAGGAACTCGAGAACATCGAGAAGGTCATGGCGGCCAATGCCGCCACCTTCGACAGCCTGAAGTCCCTGGTCACCGACGAGGCCGGCCAGGAATACCTGAAGGAGCTCACGGTGCTGCGCGACAAGTTCGCGCCCGGGCAGGCCGCCTTCGTGAAGCTGGTCGCCGAGGACAACAAGGACGATGCGATGGTGAAGTTCATCTTCGCCGTCCGGCCTGTACAGCTGAAGTACTTCGCCGCACTCGACAAGTTCGTCGAGTACCAGCACAGCCAGATGGAGGAGGCACGTGCCGCCTCGGCCTCCCAGGCTCGGCAAACGGGCTTGCTGATCCTGGCGATGGCCCTGGGCGCCGCGATGCTGAGCCTGGGTGTCGCCTACCTCTGCACCCGCAGCATCACCGTGCCGCTGACGCACGCGGTGGAGATCGCCCAGCGCGTGGCCGCCGGCGACCTGACCAGCCGCATGGAGGTGAAGACCCAGGACGAGACCGGCCAGCTGATGCGCGCACTGATCGACATGAACGAGTGCCTGCAGAAGATCGTGGGCAACGTCCGCCAGGGCACTGAATCGATCGCCTCCGCCTCGGCCGAGATTGCCAGTGGCAACATGGATCTGTCGACGCGCACCGAACAACAGGCTGCCTCGCTGCAGCAGACCGCCCACTCCATCAAGGACCTGACCAGCAACGTGCGGCAGAACGCCGACAACGCGCGCCAGGCCAACACCCTGGTGTTGTCGGCCTCCGAGGTGGCGGTTCAGGGCGGCACGGCGGTGTCGCAGGTGATCCAGACCATGGGCTCCATCGACGCCTCGTCCAAGAAGATCGCCGACATCATCGGCGTCATCGATGGCATCGCTTTCCAGACCAACATCCTGGCCCTGAACGCTGCTGTCGAGGCGGCCCGTGCCGGCGAGCAGGGCCGGGGCTTCGCGGTGGTGGCCGGCGAGGTGCGCAGCCTGGCCCAGCGCTCGGCGGGCGCAGCCAAGGAGATCCGCACTCTGATCACCGATTCGGTCGAGAAGGTGGCGCTGGGCAGCAAGCTGGTGGCCAAGGCGGGCACCACGATGGACGAGGTGGTGGCCAGCGTGCGACGGGTGACCGACATCATGAGCGAGATCAGCGCCGCCAGCCAGGAGCAGAGCCAGGGCATCGAGCAGGTCAGCCACACGATCGATCAGATGGACACCTCGACCCAGCAGAACGCAGCCCTGGTCGAACAGGCCGCCGCTGCCGCAGAATCACTGCGCAGCCAGTCGCAGACGCTGGAGCAGACCGTGAGCCTATTCAAGCTGCATGCCTGATCGGCCAGCGATCCCTCACTCACTTTCCAACGAAAACCCCCGAGGAGACACCATGCGAACCATTTCCCCTCTCCACCGCCTGCTGGGCGGGCTGCTGTGTGCCGTGGCGCTGGCCGCCCCCGTGGCGGCCGTCGAAGTCGAAGGCGTGAAGCTGGACGACAGCGTCAAGGTCGCTGGCAAGGAGCTCAAGCTGAACGGCGCCGGTGTGCGGGTGCGCGCGGTGTTCAAGGTCTACGTGATGGGCCTGTACCTGGGCGACAAGAAGAAGACACCCGCCGACGTGCTGGCGGCCGAGGGGCCGCGGCGCTTCACGCTGGTGATGCTGCGCGATGTGTCTGGCGCGGATCTTGGCGAGGCCTTCATGGCCGGCCTGAACAAGAACTCGGACAAGGCAGAGAAGAGCAAGCTGGTCAACCAGATGGCCAAGTTCGGCGAGTTCTTCTCGACCGTCGAGATGATCAAGAAGGGCGACGTGCTGACCAGCGACTGGGTGCCGGGCAGCGGCACGGTGATGACGCTCAACGGCAAGGCCATGGGCGAGGCCCTGCCGGACATCGCCTTCTACAACGCGATCCTGAAGATCTGGCTGGGTGAGAAGCCGGCCGACAGCGACCTCAAACCGGCGCTCCTGGGCGGCAAGGCCTGACCCGACAGCGCCCGGCTACAGCGACGTTCAGTTTGTCAGCGGCGCTCCCGCAACCGTGCCACCTCGTCGGCCAGCATGCGTTCGCGCAGGCCTTCGCCGCGCAGGCTGATGAAGGTCACGATGCCGTGGATCGCCAGGCCGAGGCCCCAGCCCCACAGCGGGAAGTGGCTCCAGCGCGTTGTGCCGGTGACGCTGTTGAGCGCGAACAGCCCCAGGTTCACCAGGGTGAACACCAGGGCGTGGACGTAGAAGCCCATCTTCATGCCGACGCGGCGCTTGGCGCGTTGCAGCAGTTCATCGTCGGCGTCGATCGGGTTGGGGGAGTGGCTCATCCGTTGCTCCTTGGTTGCGGGTTCGGGGTTTCAAAGGCCCTTGAAGCGAGGCGCATAGATGCGGCTGACGGCGATGCGCTCCGGGCGCCGCCGCAGCACCAGCGACACCTTGCCGGCTTCGTCTCGCAGCGCCTGGCTGATCTCGCGCGCCTGCACCACCGTGCCGCGGTGCACTTGCCAGAAGCGCTGGGGGTCGAGTTGCGGCAGCAACTCACGCAACGAAATGCGGATAAGGTGCTCACGTTCAGCGGTGATCACGCGCACGTACTTGTCTGCAGCCTCGAAGTACAAGACGTCCTCGACCGGCACCATGTGAACCGCCGAGCCCACCGAGGCCTGGATCACGGCCAGCAGTGGGGCACTGCCGGGAGCCGGGGCGCCCAGCAGGCTGCGCAGCTGGGCCAGCAGCGGGTCGACGGGTGACACCGCGCCCGGCGCCACCGCCTGCCGGCGGCCCGCCAGCAGGCCGCGCAGGCGGGTGCAGGCGGCAGCCAGGCGCGCGGGCTGCACCGGCTTGAGCAGGTAGTCCACCGCACTGGCCTCGAAGGCCTGCAGCGCGTACTGGTCGAAGGCGGTGATGAAGACCATCAGTGGCAGGGCCCGGTCGGCCGGCCAGTCTTCGGCCACCGCCTGCGCGGCCTCCAGCCCGCTGCGCCCGGGCATGCGGATGTCCAGAAACAACAGGTCGGGCAGCAGATCCAGCGCGCGCTCGACCGCGTCGTCGCCGTCGACCGCGTGGGCGAGCAGGCGCAACCCGGGCCAGGCACGGGCCAGTTCCGCCTGCAGGGCCTGGGCCAGCAGGGGCTCGTCTTCGGCGATCACCGCCGTGGCGGGCAGGTGGGGGTCATCGGGCAGGGCGGTCATGGGATGTTCTCGGGCTGCGGCCACCGCAGGGTGGCCAGGGTGCCGCCCAACTCGGGCGGGCCGGGTTCCAAGGTCAGCGACGACGCCGCGCCGAACTGCGTGGCCAGGCGTTCGCGCACCTGGCCCACGCCAAAGCCGGTGCCCGGCGATGCGGGGTCGCCGAGGCCGGCCGCCAGCCCGGCGCCGGTGTCGGCCACCCGGAGCACCACCTCGGCGCCCTCCCGGCGCGCACTGACCCGGATGGTCCCCCCCGCGCGGCGCGGCTCCAGGCCGTGCTTGATGGCGTTCTCGACCAGGGGTTGGAGCAGCAAGGGCGGCACGGCGACGGACGCGAGCGCGGGCGGCAGGTCGAGCTCCACGTTCAGCCGGTTGCCCATGCGCACCTGCATCAGCGCCAGGTAGTCTTCGAGGCGGCTGAACTCGGCCGCGAGCGGGTGCAGCGGGGCGCGGCTGCCGCTCAGCGTGGCGCGCAGGAAGTCGATCAGGCGGTCCAGCATGTGCTGGGCGCGCTCCGGGTCCACCGCGATCAGCGCCCGCAGGTTGGCAAGGGTGTTGAACAGCATGTGCGGCTCGAGCTGGGATTCGAGCAGCTTCAATCGGGTTTCGGCGGCAAGCCGTTCGGCGGCGTCGCGCTGTGCCTGCGCGGCCTGCAGCCGGCCCTGGGCCTGAAAGTAGAAGGTGGCCGCGGCGCCGGGCACCAGCGACATCAGCAACAGCGCCACGCCCACCGTGCGGCCACCCCCGAACCAGCTGGCCGCGCGCAGGCCGGTGAGCCAGTTGCCCACCTCGGCACCGACCGTGAACCCGACCACCGTGCCCACGGCCAGGCACAGCCACATCCAGGCCCAGCCAGGCCAGTGGTTCAAGGCCTGCGGGTGATCGGGTGGCGCATGGCGGTGCACCCAGGCGGAGGCGGCGCGGCGGGCCGCGCTGATCGAGAGGCTGCACCCCAGCGAGATGCACCAGGAGTACACCAGGGTCACACCGAAGTGCTGCCCGAACAGCACGGTCAGGACGATCGCCACCGCGGTCCCGATCCCCAGGGTGATGGCCACCTGGCGCCCGAAGCGGGTGGCCACGCCGGCAGGGCGGGGCGGGGCGGCGACGGGGATCGGCATGACAGTCATTGTCGGGGCTCAGGCGATGCCCGACACCGCCTGGGCCAACAGGCCGCCCAGGAAGCGGTTGGGCGTCATGGCGAACAGGCCGGCCACGACGCAGCCGCCCAGGTAGATGCCCCACATCGTCTTGCGGTGGGCGGCGATGCGGCGGTGCATCACCTCCCACAGCCCGCGCCCGACGCCGATGAAGGTGGCCAGTGCCAACAGGTGGATCAGCGTATACCCGCCGATGTTGGGGCGCACGAAGTCGCGCAGGAACAGGCTGGACACGGCGGCGCCGAGCATGGCCACGACCCAGGCGTAGCCGAGGCCGCGATGGCGCGGCGTGCCCTTGCGGGCCGTCAGCGCGAGCGGGCCGACCACGAGGGCGAACAGGGCGAACCCGAGGTGGATCAGCACGGGAACAGGGGGCAAATGGGCGGGCATGGCGGGCTCCTCGGTGGGGATGGGCGCCATGGTCGCCAGCTGCCGCCTTGCCCGCCACGCCCGCGCGACAACCGGTCGAGGGCGGTCGCCAAGCGTGCCGGCCGTCGCGCGAGTGGTGGCCGCCGCCACGCCTCTTGCATCTGCCTGCGCGTCAGCGGCGTATCACGTCACAGAAACCCGTCCACCGAGGAGACCCCCCATGACCCGTTTTGCCGAAGTCCGCCATGCCGAATGGATCGGTGCCGAGCGCGCCACCGTGCAGGCCCAGTTCGCCGACCTGGAGCACCACATCACCGCCCAGGTGCACCCCAAGCTCAGCTTTCGTGTGCTGCAGCAATCCGCCCGCCGGGCCCGCTACATCCAGGAGGTGACGCTGCTGGGCATCCGCCAGCGCGATGTCTTCGAGCGCGAATTCGGCGCTGGCGGCAGCATGACCGACACCTCGGTCGAGGGCTTCAACAAAGGAGGCTCGCTGCACTTCGAGTTCAGTGCCGAGACCCGCGAGGGGCGGGCAGGCACGCTGGTCGAGGTGACCGTCCGCCTGCCGCTGCCGCCGGTGCTCGGCGGCCTGGTCCGCCCGCTGCTGGAAAGCCAGATCCGCCGGGAATTGACGGCGGCCGTGGCCGAGGACAAGCACGATCTGGAAGTGCGGGGCTACACCCCGCGCCACCCGGCCACCATCACGATGGCAGAAGCCGCCTGAGTTGCGGCACCTGGGGCTTGGCGGGTGCCTATCGCCGCCGGCCGCTGCCCAGGATCGACCCCAGCACGCCGCGCACGATCTCGCGGCCAACGGCCGAGCCAACCGAGCGCATCGCGCTGCGGGCGGCCGATTCCGCCAGGCCCTCGTGGCGCCCGCCGCGCGGGCCCGTGCTGCCGAACAGGATGCTGCCCAGGCCACCGAGCAGCCCGCCACCCGGCTCCTGCCCGGCCGGGGCTGGCGCGCCGGCTCGGGTGGCCGCGGCAGCCTCCTCGGCCATCGAGCGGGCGTTGTCGGAGCTGGCCGCGGCGCGCCCCTTGAGCTTCTCGTAGGCCGAATCGCGGTCGACAGTCTTCTCGTAGACGCCGGCCACCAGCGAGCCCTGCAGCAGGGCCTGGCGTTGCGGCGCGCCGATCGGGCCGATCTGGCTGCCCGGCGGCAGCACGAACACGCGCTCGGTGACCGATGGCCGGCCCTTGGCGTCGAGGAAGCTGATCAGCGCCTCGCCGACGGCCAGCTCGGTGATCGCCGTGGCGATGTCCAGCCCGGGCTTGGCGCGCATGGTGTCGGCGGCTGTCTTGACGGCTTTCTGGTCGCGCGGCGTGAAGGCGCGCAAGGCGTGCTGAACCCGGTTGCCGAGCTGGCCGAGCACGCTGTCGGGCACATCCAGCGGGTTTTGCGTCACGAAGTAGACGCCCACGCCCTTGGAGCGGACCAGGCGCACGACGAGCTCGATGCGCTCGACCAGGGCGGCGGGCGCGTCCTTGAACAGCAGGTGCGCCTCGTCGAAGAAGAACACCAGCTTGGGCTTCTCGACATCGCCGACCTCGGGCAGGGTCTCGAACAGCTCCGAGAGCATCCACAGCAGGAAGGTGGCGTACAGCCGCGGCGCGTTCATCAGCTTGTCGGCCGACAGGATGTTGACGACGCCCTGGCCGTCCACCGTCTGCATGAAGTCGCCAATGTCGAGCATCGGCTCGCCGAAGAACTTGTCGCCGCCCTGCTCCTCGATCTGCAGCAGGCCGCGCTGGATGGCACCGACGCTGGCGGCGCTGATGTTGCCGTACTCGGTGGTGAACTGGCTGGCGTTCTCGCCCACGTGCTGGAGCATCGCGCGCAGGTCTTTCAGATCCAGCAGGGCCAGGCCGCGGTCGTCGGCGATCTTGAACACCAGGTTCAGCACGCCGGACTGGGTTTCGTTCAGCGCCAGCATGCGGCCCAGCAGCAGCGGGCCCATGTCCGAGACGGTGGCACGCACCGGGTGGCCGGATTCGCCGAAGACGTCCCACAGCGTGGCGGGGCAGGCGAAAGGCGCCGGGGCTTCGAGGCCCCGCTCGTGGAGCACCGCGGCGAGCTTGTCGCCCACCTTGCCCGGCTGGGTGATGCCGGTCAGGTCGCCCTTGACGTCGGCCATGAAGACCGGCACGCCGATCTTCGAGAAGTTCTCCGCCAGGTTCTGCAGCGTGATCGTCTTGCCGGTGCCGGTGGCCCCGGTGATCAGCCCGTGGCGGTTGGCCAGGCCGGGCAGCAGGTGGCATTCGATGTCGCCATGCTTGGCGACGAGGATGGGTTCGGCCATGAAGGGGCTCCGCAGCGGACGAGGGATACGTCCAGTCTAGCGGAGCCCCGCCGGGCCCAGCCTATTTGCCGCCGTCCAGCGGCGCATGGCGCTGCATCTCGCGCAGTGCTGCCGTGTTGCTGGTCGACTTGACCATGTTCGAGCAGGTCGTGGCCAGGCGGCTGCCGGTCACGGTGGCGCATTTCTGCAGCGAGGGTTCGGGCACGTTGGCCATGGCCACCTCGGGTTCCGGCGGGCCACTGGCACAGCCCGCTGCCAGTGCGACTCCCAGGCAGGCGAGGGCGCGGCCGATCAGGAGGGTCTTCATGAGGGATTCCTTGTCAGGGTGATCGATCAAGGATGCAAAGGTAGCACGCGTCCGGCCGGTTCGTCACGCCCGGGCCGCGGTTCCCGATGGGTGGGGCTGGCTTGGGGTGGCCGGCCTTGCCCGGTGCCCGCCGCTAAAATGCCGGATTGCCTTCACCCCGACAACAACCGCCGCCGGCACCGCCGCGCCGAGCGGCAGCAGGAGCGTTCTTCATGGCCGGTCATTCCAAGTGGGCCAACATCCAACACCGCAAGGGCCGCCAGGACGAAAAGCGCGGCAAGGCGTGGACGCGGGTGATCCGCGAGATCATGGTCGCCGCCCGGCTGGGTGGGGGTGACCCCAGCGCCAACCCGCGCCTGCGGCTGGCGATCGAGAAGGCCAAGGCGGTGAACCTGCCGGTCGACACCGTCAAGCGCAACATCGACAAGGCCACCGGCAGCCTCGAAGGCGTGAACTACGAGGAGATCCGCTACGAGGGCTACGGCATCGGCGGCGCCGCGATCATCGTCGACTGCATGACCGACAACCGGGTGCGCACCGTGGCCGAGGTGCGGCACGCGTTCAGCAAGTACGGCGGCAACATGGGCACCGAAGGCTCGGTGGCCTTCCAGTTCAAGCATTGTGGCCAGTTGATCTTCGCCCCCGGCACCTCGGAAGACAAGGTGATGGAGGTGGCGCTGGAGGCCGGTGCGGAGGATGTCGTCGCCGACGACGACGGCGCGATCGAGGTGCTGACCGCTCCGGCCGATTTCGAAGCCGTCAAGAACGCCCTCGAAGCCGCCGGCCTGAAGCCCGAGCTGGCCGAGGTGACGATGCGCGCCGAGAACAGCATCGAGCTGGCCGGTGACGACGCCGCACGGATGCAGAAGCTGCTCGACGTGATCGAGGACCTCGACGACGTGCAGGATGTCTATCACAACGCTGAACTGGACGCGGCATGAACGTGCTCGTGATCGGCGGCGGTGGCCGTGAACATGCGCTGGCCTGGAAGCTGGCCGCCAGCGAGAAGGTGCAGCATGTCTACGTGGCGCCGGGCAACGGCGGCACGGCGCTGGACAAACGGCTGACCGACGTCGCGATCACCGATCCGCAGGCGTTGGCCGATTTCGCGGTGGCCAACAAGGTGGGTTTGACAGTCGTCGGCCCCGAGGCACCGCTGTCGCAGGGCGTGGTGGACATCTTCCGTGCCCGCGGCCTGCGCATCTTCGGCCCCACCCAGGCGGCGGCGCAGCTCGAAAGCTCCAAGGCCTTCGCCAAGGACTTCATGCAGCGCCACGGCATCCCCACCGCGGCCTACGCCACCTTCAGCGAGCCTGCGCAGGCCCACGCCTACATCGACCGGCTCGGCGCCCCCATCGTCGTCAAGGCCGACGGCCTGGCGGCCGGCAAGGGGGTGGTCGTGGCGATGACGCTGGACGAGGCCCACGAAGCGGTGCGCTTCATGCTGGAGGACAACGCGCTGGGCGTGGTCCACAACGCCGGTGGCGCGCGGGTCGTGATCGAGGAGTTCCTGCAGGGCGAGGAGGCCAGCTTCATCGTGCTGTGCGACGGCAAGAACGTGCTGCCGCTGGCCACCAGCCAGGACCACAAGCGCGTCGGCGACGGCGACACCGGCCCCAACACCGGTGGCATGGGCGCCTACTCGCCGGCCCCGGTGGTCACGCCCAACGTGCACGCCCGGGTGATGCACGAGATCATCGGCCCCACCATCGCCGGCATGGCGAAAGACGGCATCCCGTTCACCGGCTTCCTGTACGCCGGCCTGATGATCAGCCCAGACGGCCAGCTGAAGACGCTGGAGTTCAACACCCGCATGGGCGACCCGGAGACCCAGCCGATCATGATGCGGCTGAAGAGCGACCTGGTCGACGTGATGTTGCACGCCACCGATGGCACGCTGGACCAGGTCGAGCTGCAATGGGACCGCCGTTTCGCGCTCGGCGTGGTGATGGCCGCCGCCGGCTACCCGGCCAACCCGCGCAAGGGCGACGTGATCAGCGGCCTGCCCGCTGATGCGGCCGGCACCGACGACGCGATGGTGTTCCATGCGGGCACCGCGCAACAGGGCGGCCAGCTCGTCACCAGCGGTGGCCGGGTGTTGTGCGTCACGGCGCTGGGTGACTCGGCGCGCGCCGCCCAGCAGCGCGCCTATGAAGTGCTGCATGGCATCCGCTTCGACGGCGCCGTCTTCCGATCGGACATCGGCCACCGTGCCATCCGGCGATGAGCTGACGGTGGCCGCCGGCCCCTGGCTGGTGACGGATCGCCTGCCTGCGCCGCGCGGCAGCCGGTTCGCTCGTGCGCTGCTTCGCCTGGCTGGCTGGCACCTGGTGTTCGACGGCGTGCCGGCGCGCCAGGGCATCCTGATCGCCTACCCGCACACCTCGAACTGGGATTTCGTGGTGGGCATGCTGGCCAAGTGGGGCCTGGGGCTGCAGGTCGCCTTCTGGGGCAAGGACAGCCTGTTCCGCGTCCCCGTGTTCGGCACCTGGCTGAGCTGGCTGGGCGGCATCCCGGTGGATCGCTTCAACGCGCAGGGCATCGTCAGCGACATGGTGGCGCGCTTCCGGCAGGCCCGCCAAAGCGACGATTTCCTGTGGCTGGCACTGGCCCCCGAAGGCACGCGCCGCTACCAGGGCCATTGGCGCAGCGGCTTCTACCAGGTGGCGGTGCAGGCGGGCGTGCCGCTCGGGATGGCCTTCTTCGACTACCGGCGCAAGCGCATCGGCGTTCAGGGCTACCTGCTGCTCAGCGGCGAACGCGAGGCGGATCTGGCGGCCATCGCCAGCGCCTACGATGGCGTGGTCGGCAGGCACCCCGACCTGGCCGCCCCGATTGCCCTGAAAGGTTCACGATGAGTTTCGACGCCCCGGCGGCACGCGCCTACTTCCTCGGCCTGCAGGAGCGCATCGTCGCCGGCCTGGAGGCGCTCGACGGCGGCCGCTTCCTGACCGACTCCTGGACGCGCCCGGCCGGCGAGCGCCTCCAGGGCGATGGCATCTCGCGCCTGATCGAAGAGGGGGCCCTGTTCGAGCGCGGCGGCTGCAACTTCAGCCATGTGACCGGCGCGGCGATGCCGTCCTCGGCCACCCAGCACCGGCCGGCGCTGGCCGGTGCGCCGTTCGAGGCGATGGGCGTGTCGCTGGTGCTCCACCCGCGCAACCCACACGTGCCCACGGTGCACATGAACGTGCGCCTGTTCGCCGCCACGCCGGCCGGGCAGGAACCGGTGGTCTGGTTCGGTGGTGGCATGGACCTGACGCCCTACTACGGTGTCGACGAGGATGCGGTGCACTTCCACCGCGCCTGCCGCGACGCGCTGGCGCCGTTCGGCCCGCAGTGGCACCCGCGCTTCAAGCGCTGGTGCGACGAGTACTTCTACCTCAAGCACCGCAACGAGCCGCGTGGCATTGGCGGTGTCTTCTTCGATGACTTCAATGAACTGGGCTTCGAGCCCAGCTTCGCGTTGACCCGCGCCGTGGGCGACGCGTTCCTGGGTGCCTACGCCCCCATCGTGGAGCGCCGCCGTGACACGCCCTACGGCGAGCGCGAACGCGATTTCCAGGCCTACCGGCGCGGCCGCTATGTCGAGTTCAACCTGGTGTTCGACCGCGGCACGCTGTTCGGCCTGCAGTCGG
>JADMKA010000279.1 GCA_018780145.1 Vitreoscilla sp.
TTGCGCAAGGTCTCGGCGATGCCCTTGGGCGTGGGCTTGCCCTCGTCGATGTACAACGTGCCGCCGTTGTAGAGCACGATGCCGACGTTGTGGTTGCCGCCAAAGGTGTGGTTCCAGGGCAGCCAGTCCACCAGCACCGGCGGCTCCTCGGTCAGGAAGACCAGGCATTGGCGCAGCATCTGCTGGTTGGCGCAGAGCATGCGGTGGGTGTTGATCACGCCCTTGGGCTGCTTGGTCGAGCCCGAGGTGAAGAGGAACTTGGCGATGGTGTCCGGGCCCACGGCCGCATGCGCGGCGGCACCTTCAGGCCCCGGCTCGGTGGCCAGCAGCGTGGCGAAGGGCGTGACCGGGCGGCCCTCGATGGCGCCTTCGGTGAGCACCACCTCGACCCCCGGGCCGCACACCGCCTGGATCGCCCGGCCGTAGGTGGCCGAGGCGGCGAACACCAGGCCCGGCGTGACCGTGCCGAGGATGTGGCGCAGCTTGGCGTGGTCCTGCGAGACCAGCGAATAGGCCGGCGACACCGGCACATAGGGCACACCCACCCACATCGCGCCCAGCGCCAGCGTCAGGTGCTCGAGGTCGTTGTCGGACAGGATCGCCACCGGCCGCTCGGCCGACAGGCCGCGAGCGATCAGCGCCTGGCCGACGGCCTGGGCACGCTGCAGCATCTGGGCGTAGCTGATGCGGCGCCAGTCACCACCGTGTTCGCGTTTCGCCACGAAGGCGCGGTCCGGTGCCTCGGCGGCCCACTGCTCCAACGCGTCGGTGAGGCGGTCGGGGTACCAGCGCAAGGCCTCGGTGGAGCGCAGGAGCTGCGTGCCGTCGGCCCGGTTCTCGAGCTCGGCGTCCACGCAGCCGCCGACATGGGCCTCGCGGAAACGAGCCGTGGTGATCATGACTTCACCACCTTGCCCGCGCGGCCTTCCAGGAAGGCGCGCAGGCGCTCCTTCGCATCCGGCGTGCTCTCGGCCACCGCCGCCATCAGCGACTCGGTGAACAGGCCCTCGGACTGCGCCTGGTCGGCGATGCGCGGCAGCGCGTGCATCACCGCGAAATTCGACATCGGCGAGTTGCTGGCCATGCGCTTCGCCAGCGCCAGCGCCTTGGCAAAGCCGGCACCATCGGCCACGCCGTACTGCGCGAGACCCGCCTGCACGCCCTCGTTCACGTCGTAGACGCGGCCGGTGAGCATCATGTCGGTCATGCGGGCCACGCCCATCAGGCGCGGCACCCGGACCGAGCCGCCGCCGCCGACGAACAAGCCGCGCTGGCCCTCCGGCAGGCCGAAGTAGGTGGAGGCCTCGGCCACGCGGATGTGGCAGGCCGAGGCCAGCTCCAGCCCACCACCGACCACGGCACCGTGCAGCACCGCGATCACCGGCACCTTGCCGAACTGGATCTGGTCGAACGCCGTGTGCCACATGCGCGAATGCAGCACGCCCTCGGCCACGTCGCGCTCGACCAGTTCGCCCAGATCCAGCCCGGCGCAGAAATGGTCGCCCTCGCCGCTGACGATGGCGGCGCGCACCCCCTCGGGCAGGTTGACGAAGCAGGTGTGCAGCTGGGTGATCAGCGTGTCGCTGATCGCGTTGCGCTTGGCAGGCCGGTTCAGGCGCACGTGCAGCACCGGGCCGGCGACCTCGATGCGCAGCAGGTCAAGCTGCGCCAGCAGGCCGCTGGCGGGGCGGAAGTCGGCGTCGGCGGGTTGGCTCATGGCGTCTCCAATTGGTTATGCAATTTAACTAAATTGCGGGCCTCATGGGAACTTGGTGATAACCCTTACCTACCGACTCCTCGCAGGGATAGACTGGACGCAGCGTCTTGCGTTGCGCCTTTTTATTTATGACAATTAACTATCTCACCGCTGCCGGAGACCGCCCATGAAAACCGACGACCTGATCGCCATCGACACCCACACGCACCTGGAGGTGTCGTGCCGCAACCCGTTCGACAGCTATGGCGAGGAGTTCGACCGCGCGGCCGACAAGTACTTCCGCTCCAGCCGGCGGCCGACGATGCAGGAGACCATCGATTTCTACCGCGAGAAGAAGATCGGCTTTGTCAACTTCACGGTCGACGCGGAGAGCCAGCAGGGCCGGCGGCGTATCCCGAACGAGGAGATCGCCGAGGCCGCGCTGGCCAACCCGGACATCATGATCGCCTTCGGCAGCATCGACCCCCACAAGGGCAAGATGGGCGGCCGCGAGGCGCGCAAGCTGGTCGAGGAGTACGGCGTCAAGGGCTTCAAGTTCCACCCCACCGTGCAAGGCTTCGAACCGGCCGACAAGATGGCCTGGCCGATCTACGAGGTGATCAACGAGCACAAGCTGCCGGCTGTCTTCCACAGCGGCCACTCGGGCATCGGCTCGGGCATGCGTTGCGGTGGCGGCCTGCGCCTGCAGAACTCCAACCCGATGCTGCTGGAGGATGTGGCGATCGCCTTCCCCGACATGCAGATCGTCATCGCCCACCCCTCGTGGCCCTGGCAGGACGAAGCCATCTCGCTGGCCATGCACAAGCCCAACATCTGGATCGACCTGTCCGGCTGGAGCCCCAAGTACTTCCCGGCCCAGCTGGTGCAGTACGCCAACACCCTGCTGAAGGACCGCATCCTGTTCGGCAGCGACTTCCCGCTGATCACGCCCGACCGCTGGATGGCGGATTTCGAAGAGGCCGGCTTCAAGGACGCGGTCAAGCCGCTGATCCTGAAAGAGAACGCGAAGCGGCTGCTGAACCTGGCCTGACACCGAACCGGGCACAAGCGGGCGTATTCCAGCGCAGCATCCGGCCGCGCGCGGGCCATCAACGCAGCCCCAACTCCCCCATCTTTCGGTACAGGGTGTTGCGGCTGATGCCCAGCCGCCTGGCGGCCTCCGACAGGTTGCCCTGGCAGGCTTCGAGCACCTGGCGTACCGTGCGTTCGGCCTGGGCGCGCAGGTCCGCGGCGGGCTCGTCAGGCAACGCTGCGGCGATCGGACTGCGCAGGTCCTCGGCCACGTCCTCAGGCAGGTGCGGCCAGTCGATCCAGGCGTCGCCATCGTCGACCAGCGCACAGGCGGTGCGCAACACATTGTTCAGCTGCCGCAGGTTGCCCGGCCATCGGTAGCGCGCGGCTGCCTGCAACAGATCGGGCGCGAGCGCCAGCTCGCGGCCCGGTTGCAGCTCGCGCAGCATGCGCTCGATCAGGGGCACCAGGTCCTGTCGCTCGCGCAGCGGCGGCAGGCGCATCGTCAGGCCGTTCAGGCGGTAGTAGAGGTCTTCGCGGAAGCGGCCCGCATCCATCTCGGAGCGCAGATGACGGTGGGTTGCGCAGACGAGGCGAAAGTCCACCGCCACCGGCTTGCCACCGCCCAACGGCAGCACCTGGCGCTCCTGCAGCACCCGCAGCAGGCGGGCTTGCAGCGCCAGCGGCATGTCGCCGATCTCGTCGAGAAACAGGGTGCCTCCGTCGGCCTCGCGGATGCGGCCGGGTGCGCCTTCGCGGCTGGCCCCGGTGAACGCACCGGCACGGTAGCCGAACAGCTCGGCCTCGATGAGATGTTCGGGCAAGGCCGCGCAGTTCACCGCAACGAACGGGCCGGTGCGGCGCGTGCTGCTGGCATGCATGGCCTTGGCGAAGACTTCCTTGCCGACCCCCGACTCACCCTGCAGCAGCACGGCGATCGGTTTGTCGATCACACGGCGCACCCGCGCTATCGCCGCCTGCAGGGCCGTGTCACCGGTGTCGAGGCGGGCCAGATCGTCGCCGGCCGCAGCTGCCGACGGCATGGGCGTCACCGGCCCCGACGGCCCGGCCTGAAGCGATTGCCCGAGTTCGACCTGGGCCCACAGCAACCGGCCGTCGCGCAGGCGGCAAGCCCGCGGCGCCGGGCCCGGCCGCCGGGCCCAGGCGTGCAGCGTGGCCAGGTCAAGTTGCAGCACGGTGTCCAGCGTGCAGGCGCCGACGGCCTCGCGCCCGAGGCCCAGCATCTCCAGGGCTGCCGCATCCGCACCGATCAGCCAGCCATCGCCCGAGACCGCCAGCATGCCCTGGGCCACGGTGCCGATGCCATGGGGCTGCGCATGCAGACGCAGCCGCATCCCCCCGGCATGCCGGGTGTCGAACAGGCGCTGCTCGATCATGCGAACGCCCGAACGCACCAGCGCCAGCGTGTGGCGGTGGTAGCCGCGGTGGTCGCCCGAGATGTCCAGCACGCCCAGCACCCGGCCGGCCGAATCGGTGATCGGCGCGGCGGTGCAGGTGAGGAAGGCATTGCGCGCCAGGTAGTGCTCGCCGCCGTGGACCACCATCGCCGTGCCCGCAGCCAAGGCGGTGCCGATGGCGTTGGTGCCTCGCCACTGCTCGTGCCAGGTGGCACCGGGGCGCAGGGCCACGCGTTCGGCACGGTCGACGAAGCTCGAATCGCCCAGCGCCTGCAACAGCATGCCGTTCGAATCCGCCAGGATCACCATGCTGCCGGCGTCACGCGTGAGCTCGACCAGGTAGGCCATCACCGGCTGTGCATGCGAAACGAGTTCGTGGCGCAGGTCCAGCGCGCGGGCCAGTTGGGCTGCCGACGCATGGGGCGCGCCCTGCACCCGCCCGGTGGGCGTGAGGCCGAACGCCTGGCTGCGCTGCCAGCTCTGCCGCAGTGCCGGGTCGGCCAGCGCGGCGCCGGGCTGCCCCGATTCGAGCAACTGGCGCCGCGCTTCCCGCAGGCGGGCCGGCGGCGTTCTTTGGTCATTGGCAAAGCTGTTCATAGGGAGATTCCCAGGGGATGGTCCGAACCGGTTGGGCCGGGACCAGGTTTCAGCAGGTTTTTCGGGACCGCCTGTTCCGCTTCGTGACAGGTGTGACGCAGGCAGCGCAGATGCGTTCGTTGATTGCAGCTTTGGTGCCAGGGTTTCAGACGCCAGGCCACGAAAACACGCCGAACCGCGCATGGCATGCCGTGTGCACAGAAGACAGCCCGGCACCGTGCGGCACTCGGTTCGCGCGGCCTTCTTCACCCCCACTGCAGGAGACACACCATGCGTTACGCCAACCCGAACACCCCAGGCGCCAAGGTGGCCTACAAGCCCGCCTACGACAACTTCATCAACGGCCGCTTCGTCGCACCGGTGAACGGCCAGTACTTCGACGTCATCACGCCGATCTCCGGCGAGGTCTACACGAAGGCCGCACGTTCCGACGAGCGCGACATCGAGCTGGCGCTGGATGCCGCCCATGCCGCCGCTGCCAAGTGGGGGGCCACGCCTGCCGGTGACCGCGCGAACATCCTGCTGAAGATTGCCGACCGCATCGAGCAGAACCTGGAGCTGCTGGCCTATGCCGAGTCGGTGGACAACGGCAAGCCGATCCGCGAGACGCTGAACGCCGACATCCCGCTGGCCGCCGACCACTTCCGCTACTTCGCCGGCTGCCTGCGGGCCCAGGAAGGCGCACTGAGCGAGATCGACGCGAACACCATCGCCTACCACTTCCACGAGCCGCTGGGCGTGGTGGGCCAGATCATCCCGTGGAACTTCCCGATCCTGATGGCCGCCTGGAAGCTGGCGCCGGCCCTGGGCGCGGGCAACTGCGTGGTGCTCAAGCCCGCCGAAAGCACGCCCATCAGCATCCTGGTGCTGACCGAGCTGATCGCCGACCTGCTGCCGGCCGGCGTGCTGAACGTGGTGAATGGCTATGGGCGCGAAGCGGGCATGCCGCTGGCCACCAGCAAGCGCATCGCCAAGATCGCCTTCACCGGCTCCACCGCCACCGGCCGGGTGATCGCCCAGGCCGCCGCCACCAACCTGATCCCGGCCACGCTGGAACTGGGTGGCAAGAGCCCCAACATCTTTTTCGACGACATCGCCGCGCAGGACGATGCCTTCCTCGACAAGGCCATCGAAGGCCTGGTGCTGTTCGCCTTCAACCAGGGCGAGGTCTGCACCTGCCCGTCGCGTGCGCTGATCCAGGAATCGGTCTACGACCAGTTCATCGAGAAGGCGATCAAGCGCGTGGCCGCGATCAAGCAGGGCCACCCGCTGGACACCGACACCATGATGGGTGCGCAGGCCTCGGCGATGCAGATGGACAAGATCCTGTCCTACCTGGAGGTGGGCAAGCAGGAAGGTGCACAAGTGCTGATCGGCGGCGGCAAGGCCGAGCTGGGCGGTGACCTGGCGGGTGGTTATTACATCCAGCCCACGCTGTTCAAGGGCAACAACAACATGCGCGTGTTCCGCGAGGAGATCTTCGGCCCGGTGCTGGCCGTGACCACCTTCAAGACCGAAGCCGAAGCGCTGCAGATCGCAAACGACACGCCTTACGGCCTGGGTGCCGGCGTCTGGACGCGCGACGGCAGCCGCGCCTACCGCATGGGCCGCGCGATCCAGGCCGGCCGGGTCTGGACCAACTGCTACCACGCCTACCCGGCGCACGCGGCCTTCGGCGGCTACAAGGAATCGGGCATCGGCCGTGAGACCCACAAGTCCATGCTCGACCACTACCAGCAGACCAAGAACCTGCTGGTGAGCTACTCGCCGAACGCGCTCGGGTTCTTCTAAGTCGATGGGTGGCGGCCGCTACACCGGCCACCGGGTGCCCCACTCACCGTGGGCTCATCAGGAACTGCAGCGGCGCGTCCAGGCGCGCCGCCCAGTCGGCCTCGGTGTGGCCGGTGCCGTCGAACACCGGCGTCATCGCGTCGGCATGGGTGTAGCCGCGGTCGCGCAACACCTCGCCGACGAAGCGGTGCGTTGGCGCGTACAGGGAATCGAGCCAGTCGTCGCCGCGGTCGGTGTAGATGCGGTGGCGGCCGGCCAGCGGCAGGTTCTGGCTCAGGTAGGCCATGGCCGCCAGGGGCAGCGCGGCGTTGCGCACCCGCTCGCGTCCCCAGGCCGTGGGCCGGCCCACCCAGTGGGTGGACAGGCCCGCCGCGCCGCCAAAGACCTGCGGGTACTCGCACAGCGCATACAACGAGATCAGCCCGCCCATGCTGGAGCCGACGACGAAGGTGCTCTCCGGGCCCGGCTTCGTCGGGAAGCGGCTGTCGATGGCCGGCTTGAGTTCCTCGACGAGGTAGCGCAGATACGCGTCGGCCTTCGAGCGGCCGTTGCTGGCCCCCTCGACATACTCGCGCCGTGCCGCCTCGGGCGCGTGCGCCAGCACCTTCTCGGGGTAGTACTCGGCATAGCGCTCGACGCCGTTGTTCCAGATGCCGACGATCAAGGTGTCCGGGATGCGGCCCGCCTTCACCAGTCGCTCGACCGCCAGATCGGCCTGCCAGGACTTCCCGGTGAAGTTCAGCCTGCCGTCGAACAGGTTCTGGCCGTCCTGCATGTAGAGCACGTTGTAGCGCCGGGCGGGGTCGTGGTCGGCCGGCATCCAGACATCCACCGGGCGCGCATCGACGTGCTTCGAGGCGATCGCCGGCAGGCGCTCGATCCGCCCGGTGCTAGCCTGCGGCAAGGGTTGCGCCAGTGCGCCTGCAGCCAGCGCAGCCAACAGTGCCCCCGTCCATCGGTGCTTCATGCCTCGTCTCCAGAGCGCCTTGACCCATGCGCTCGACGCATTCTGGCGCGAGGTGCTCCTCACGGGTCGAGCTTCATGCATAGAGCGCGGCGGCGGCCGCGTGCGCTTCGGCCACCCGCCGCGCCAACCCGGCCGGCGCCAGCACCTTCACCTGTGGGCCATGGCGCAGAAGGTCCATCGCCAGTTCGGTGGCATCGGCATAGGGCAGGCGCATCTGCAGCGAACCATCGGCCTGTGCCGTGAGCTGCTGATCCGGGTGCCACTCTTCCTGGGCCACCCACTGCGCCGCCTCAGCGTCGAACTGAAGCGTGGCCCACTGCAGCGCCTTGCCGCTGAAAATGCCGTAGCCGCCATCGAGTTCGGCCTGCACGGTCTTCATGGCCACCTCCTTGGCCCGCACGTCCAGCACCTTGGCGCCGCGCACCGCGTCGAGCGCAAAGCGCCGCAGGCCGTCGCTGGCATGGCACCAGGCGTCCAGGTACCAGGTGTTGCGGTAGTGGATCAGGCGCTGCGGCGAGACCTCGCGCCGGCTCTCGGCTCGGCGCGTGCGGGTGAAGTACAGCAGGTCCAACCGCTGGCGCTTCAGCAAGGCGCTGCCCACCAGTTCGAACCATCGGCTGGGCACAGCCCGCCGCGCCGGGCTGGCGATCTTCACGCGCTTCATCAGCTCGCGCGACTCGCCTTCACTCGCACCCAGCATGCCGTGCAGCTTGTCCAGCAGCGGTTGCAGGTGGCGTCCGAGCACACCACCGGCGTCCAGGCCTTCAATCAGCTGGTGCATGGTCAGCAGGGCGTGGATCTCGGATTCGCTGAACCAGACCCCGGGCAGTTCGTGCGCGCTGCCGGTGGTGGCACCCGCCCCATCCCTCGCGCCGTCGAACTTGTAGGCGTTGTCGAAACGGTCGTAGACGATGGGCGCGTCCATGCGGTCGCGCAGGTACTGAAGGTCGCGCTTCAAGGTGGCCGGCGACACCTCCAGCTCGGCCAGCAGGGTCTCGAAGCTGCAGCCCCCGCGGGCCTTGATCAGCAGTTCGATGCGGTAGAAGCGTTCGGTCCGGTTCATGGCGGGCTCAGCTCAGTGGCTCACAGGATGAGCCTGGAGCATAACGCGAACGATATTTCTTCGCCTCCCCACTGGCTCATTCCATGAGCCAGCGTGCGCAGAGACTGGCGCTGCAATCCGGGCCTCGCCCGGCCCTGAACCCCCAAGCGACGAATGGAGTTTCATCATGGCCCAGGCAGCCCTCGCCTTCGACACCCCGGCCCCGCGCCTCCCCGGCACGCTGGCCAACTGCAATGCGCCCGCCAGCACCCGCCCCGGCGCCGCAGCCGATGGCGACCTGGCCTTCGAACTGGGGTGGGACCATGCCCACCATGGCCTGGTACCGCCCACCGAGCACCTGCTTCCGGCCAACCCGCTGCGCCAGGGCTGGGAAGCCGGCCGAAGCTGCTTCGGCAACCGCACCCTGAAGCCGACCCGGCATGTGCGCAAGTGGCTGCAACTGCGGCTCTCGGCCTGGCTGCGCGGCCGGGCCTTCGAGACGGTGCAGGTCACGCCGCACTACCTGGCGCAGATCGACACCGAGCGCTGCCCCATCACCCGCCTGGCGCTGACCCACGGCAGCGGCGAGGACACCGACGCCTCCATCGACCGCGTCTTCAACCAGGCGGGCTATGCCGCCGGCAATCTGGCGGTGATGAGCGTGCGAGCCAACCAGTCCAAGGCCGATCTTCGCTGGAGTGACGCCCGGTTGCAGGCCGTGCTGGCCGAGGCCCGGAAGGACGGCGCCGGCGCCGGCACCGCCGACGGCCTGACCAGCGCCGAGTGGGCGCGCCTGGCCGTGCTGATGTCCTTCGTCACGCCGTTACCGCACGAGATCGCCGCCACCCTGCCGCTGCTGGTGCTGCCACCCAACCGCCTGCGGCTGCTGAACCCCATCCAGGGCCTGCAGGCCTTGATCACGCTGCAGATCACCCAGGATGGCTTTGCCGCTCGCATCGCGCAACTCGCCTCGATGATCCCCGGGCCGGACCTGCGGCGCGACTTCCACCTGTTCTTCCACAGCCTGCTGCCGCGCGCCTGGGATGGCGGCCGCCCCGACGGCCCCGCTCAACTTCGAGAGCGGCTGGAAGACGCCTGGCGCAACACCGACGTCCTTCGCCGCTGGCAACGTTTCGCCGCACAACTGAGTGCAGACCAGGCCGAGGCGCTGGTTCAGCGCGCGGTGGCCAAGGGGCTGACCGGCAAGGGCTGGCAGTTCCAGGTTCACTCCGGCGCGCAAGCCACCGAAGGTTGGGATCTGGCCGGAGGCGGGCGCTGCTAGACTATTGACATAACCTTCAGGGAGTGTGTCGTCTCATGCGCCTCGTCGTCATTGCCCATCTGACCTTGGCCGCCCTCCTGCCGCTCGGCAGCGTGGCGCAGACCATGTACCGGTGCGGGAGCACCTACAGCCAGACGCCTTGCTCGCCGGATGCCAAGGCGGTGCGCGGCATGGCCAGCCCCGATGGTGCCAACGGCGCGGCGCCCGGAGCCGGCGCGGACCTTTGCAGCGTCGAGGCAACCCGCACGCTCGGCGTCCAGCAGGCGCAGGGACTGCGCGTCGATTCGGTCACGAAGGGCCCGTCGAAGGCCATCGAGTACGCCGGCCAGACCCTGATGGCACGTACCTACCGGGTGAGCATGTCCTACCGCGAGCTGAGTGGCATGTTCGTCTCCGCAAGCCCGGCCGTCTGCTACCTGAGCGAAGACGAGCGCCTCGTGCTGTCGGTCAAGGTTGAACGGTAGCCGGTGCACGACACGCCGTGGTCTGAGTCACGCCGAACCACTCATGCATAGGTGATCCAGCCGGCCAGGTCTGGCGAGTCCAAGTGCGGCAAGGTGTTGAAAGTCAGCAGCGAGTGCCGCTTGGGCGTGGCGTGGAACTCGGTGACCGCGCTGTTGCGGATACGCAGGTTCACGTCCACCACGGCCTCGGGTGCCAGGCCCAGCACCAGGCCCATCGCGGTGGAGATCGGCCCGCCGCTGGAGACGATCAACACCTGGCCCTCGGCCTGGCCGCGCGCGCGTGCCAGCGCATCGGCCACGCCGGCCACGAAGTCGGCGTGCGCGGGCATCCTGTCCGGCTGGCTCGTCCCGGCCATCCAGGCCAGCAGGCCCTCGCGCAGCAGGCGGAAGTGGTGGCGCACCGCCTCGGGCGAGTGCGGCGGCGGGATCTCGCCCGGATGGATGGCGCGCACCACCGACTCGCTGTCGTACTCGTCCAGGCCCGGCAGCACGCTCGGCGCGGGCAGGCCGCCCAGGCCCTCGGCGATGCCCTCGTAGGACTGGCGGTGGCGGCGCAAGGTGCCGGTGAACACCGCATCGAAGCGCTGCCCCTTGCCGCGAAAGTAGGCGCCCAGGCGCTCGCACTGCCGCCGGCCGAGATCGCTCAGTTGGTCGTAGTCTTCAGCGCCGAACGAGGCCTGGCCGTGGCGCACGAGATGCAGGGTTCCCATGGCCGGGATTGTGCGGCGGACGGTGCCGCGCGCCTGTCGCGGCCGTGACGAGTCAGGCGGCGGCTTCGGGGTAGAGGCCGTGCACGCGGCCGAACAGGCGCGTCAGCCCCAGCAGGGCGTCGATGTTCGGCGTGGCCACGCCGACACGGCGGGCGATCTCGTGCACCACGGTGACGATGCCGTCCAGCTCGATCGGCCGACCGGCCTCCACATCCTGCAGCATCGAGGTCTTGAAGGCGCCCAGCTGGCTGGTGATGGCGTGGCGGTCCTCGGGGCGTTGCGGGATGGCGCAGCCGATGCGCTCGCCGACCGCTGCGGCCTCGGCCATCGCCGCCGAGCAGAAGCTGCGCACCAGCGGATCGGCCAGCAGGCGGTCGATGGTGGCGCCGGTGATCGCCGACACCGGGTTCATCGTCAGGTTGCCCCACAACTTGTACCAGATGTCGTGCCGCACATCGGCCGAGTGCTTGACCTCGAAGCCGGCGTGCGTGAGCAGATCGGCCACGCCCTGCACCTCGGCGCTCTGGCCGCCACGCGCCTCGCCGATGATCAGGCCCTGGCCCATCTTGTGCAGCACCAGGCCGGGCTCGGGCGTGGAGGTGGCCACGTGCACCACGCAACCGATCACACGCTCCAGTACCACGGCGGCGGCGATCGCACCGCCGGGGTCGACGCTGGCCAGCGGCTGGTCGCCGAACCCGGGCACGCCCTGGCAGAACCACCAGGGCACGCCGTTCATCGCAGGCAGCACGCGAGTGCCCGGGCCCAGCAAGGGCGCGATGCCCGCAGCCACCGCGGTGAGCGCCGGGCCCTTGACGGCAATGACCACCAGATCCTGCACACCCAGGTCGCCGGGCGACTCGCTCGCGGCCTGCACCGGCGACTGGATGAGTTGTTCGCCCTGGCGCAGGCGCCACCCGTGGTCACGCAGCGCCGCCAGCGTGGCCCCCCGCGCCACGGCGCTGACCTGGCACCGGCCGGCCGCCGCCAGCCGCGCACCGATGAAACCGCCGATGGAGCCGGCGCCGATAATGCAGACCTTCATGCGGCGAATTCTCGCTGGGGATTCGACGCCACCGGCACCAGGCCGGGGCCGGCAGTGCGCGCCACGATGGGCTGCCACGCCGCCTGCCAGTTCTTCAGGGCGGTGCCGTCCTGCTCGAACACCTGCTGCAGGAACGCCACCGCCAAGCCCTTGGTGGCCGTCTTGATCTGGGTGTTGAGCTCGACACCGCCGGAGACGATGCGGTCGGTGAAGATGCTGTGCGAACCCCGGTCGAAGACCACCAGCAGCTTGCGGGGATCGGGCACCGCGTCGAAGACGGCGATGCGATCGTCGACACCGGATTGGTAGCCCGGGATCAGGATCACGTCTTCCAGCGAAGTGACGTGCAGGGTCGGCAGCCGAACAGGCTCCAGGATGGTGGACAGGTTGCCTTCGCCATAGAACGGTGGCGCCGACAGCACGATGGCGGCTCGCAGCCGCGGCTCGCGCAGGTCCACCGGCTTGTCCTGGCGGATGACCCGTGCGCCGGCGGCGAGCAAGGTGGTGTTGGCACCGTAGGAATGGCCCGCGGCGACGATGCGGCGCGTGTCGATGGCCTCGGCCGGCCGGCCGATCGACGGGTGCTGCAGCGCCGGGTCGAGCAGCCGGTCCAGCGCGAAGCGCAGGTCCAGCGCACGGTCCATGGCCTCGCCGTCGCGGGCGGCGTCGCGCAGGCGGCCGATCAGGCCCAGCGGGTTGCCGAACCACAGCGCACGGTCGCTGCCCACGTGCTGCAGGTGCATGCTGGCCCAGCCTTGCGCAGCCCAGTGGCGGCCGAGGTAGCTGTAGCCCAGGCGGGAGCCCCCGATGCCGTGGGAAAACACCACCAGCGGGACCGGGGTCTCGGGCCGGGCGCGCTGGGGCCAATACAGCCGAACCGGCACCGCACGGTTGCGCGTGGTGTCCGCCCAATCCAGGTCGACCACCTGGGGTTCGGCAGCCTCCTCGGCGCGAACGGCGCGTGGCAGCGCCAGCAGTGCGCCGGCCGCCAGGGCGCCGCCGAGCAGTGCACGGCGGCGTAGGTCGATGGGGGCCGGATGGGCGGGGTGCATGGCTCCAGTATCAGGGCAAGCCCTTGGGCCTGTGCGGCGCTGGGTCAATGAACGACAGTAACCAAGCGTGCAATGAACTCCGTGGTGGATCAACGCCGGACCCGGTTCGCCAGCCTCTGGATCCAGGCGCCGGCCAGCAACAGCGCCGCCACCGCCCCCAGCCACGCCAGGACCGGGGCAGGCAGCCCGGGCCAGACGACACCGGCGGTCGTCCAGACCAGCAGCAGCATCGCGGCCGGCACCAGCAGGCCGCACAGCGTCTGCCATGTGCTGGCCTGCCCCGGGCCGCGCCAGTCATAGACCGGCGGCCCCTCGGTGTGGCCTGGCTTCGGCGTGCCGCGCGGCGGGTCGGCGAAGCTGGACTCGCCACCGAAGACGGCGCGGTACAGATGCTCCACGACCAGAGGGTGCTCGAAGTAGGCGTCGTGGCTGGCACCGATGTCGGGCCAGGCGAGGCTGGCCAGGCGCACGTTGTCCACACGCTGCTTGCGCAGCTCGGCCGGCAAGACCGTCTCGATGGGGCCGCTGATCGGGTCGCCGCGGTCCCAGAAGTTCACCCAGTGGAGGTGTGGCTGGCGGCCGGCCTTGGAAAAGGGGATGTCGCCGACATCACCACGCAGCTGGTCGACCATGCGCTCGAAACCGCGCACCCGCGAGCTCGCGGTGGCGAAGAAGAAACTGATCTTGTCGATCGGGCTGCCGCAGGTCACCAGGTGCTCCAGCTTGTGCAGCGGCAGCGGCTGGTGCAGGTGGGTTTCGGCCGAGGCCTGCGGTGCGGCGCATTGGTTGAAGCCGCGCAGGGCCAGCACCGTGTCCAGCGCCACCGCGCTGCCCAGGCTGTGGGCGAAGACCAGCACCCGCTCGCAGGCGTCGTCCGTCAGCACATGGGCCAGCGTCTTGCGGGCCTCGTCCATGATCTTCGCCCGGCGCTCGTGGAGCTCATCCGTCTCCTGGTAGGTGACGAACTGCTGCACGTCCCCCAGCGCGTCGCGCAGAAAGGCCGCGACCCCGGTCACCACGGCCAGCACGCCGGCCATCGACAAGGCCGAGGCGGCATCGACCTCGATCTCGGCCCCGACCCGCGCCAGCCACGGCTGCAGCCAGGCCTGGCCCGACAGGCTGCGCAACACCTCCAGGCACCCGACCAGCACCAGTCCGGCCACACTGGCCACGGACAGCCCGGCCAGCAGCAGCCAGAAGCTGTGCCGCAACAGGCCGGTCACGTGGCTGAACCACCAGCGCACGGCCACCCACATCACCCCGCGACGAGCCGCCCATCCCGGCTGCGGCACCCTGCGAGACAGGTAACGCAGGAAGGCGATGTAGCTGCCCGGCTGCGGCGGGCGCATGTCGGCAAACTCGGCATAGCGCTTGTAGACGGTTCGGGCCGCCTCGGGCAGATCCTGCCCGGCAGGCTGGCCTGGCCGCATCAGCAGGTTCATCAGGTCGGCCCGGCGCAGCCGGGAGAACGAGCGCCAGGGAGCACACAGCACCTTCAGCGGGCGCGTCATCTGGCCCAGCAGCCAGCGCAGGACCGAGGCGGCGCTGGTGCCACCCACCGTGGCCGGCGCCCAGTAGCCCTCGTAGAAGCGCAGGCGGCGGGTTCCGGCGTCGGTGACCTGGCTGGCTTCGACATAGGCCAGTTCTTCGATCGACGCGCCGCCGCCCAGGGGGCGCAGGCGCTCGCGCCGCACCTTCAGCAGCAGGCGCTTGTCGATGAAGCGCGCATCCCGCGCCGCCTGTTGAAACACATGGGCATCCAGGGCCTCCACCACCCGCCACAGGGTCTCGTAGTGGCGCTGCTGGCCCATGCCGTGGAACACCACCACGGCGGTGTAGGGCCGTGGCCCTTCGGCGGCTGGCGCGGCGGGTGCGGCGGGTGTGGTTCGGTCGTCGTCGGTCATTCAGCGTCCCTGGCACCGCCACGGGATGCCTGCGTGAAGCGTAGGTGAGCCGGGCCACTCCGGCAAGCGGGGCCCATCCAGCTCACGCTCAGTCGTGCATCAGCGCTTCCATCAGCCGCCGCACGATGGGCAGTGCCGGCGCCTCGGCGCGGCCCGCCAGCGTGACGAGGCCGAAGCGCGCCTGCGCATTCAGCGCCGGCTTCAGCACCAGCTCGACCAGATCCGGCGCGGCGCCACGGATCGCCAGCAGCACCGTGTCGGTCTCGCGCGCCACATCCACCAGGCTGGCCACCTCCTCGCAGCGCAGGGTCACGCACTCGGCCGGGTGCGCGCTCGGCCCGTAGCGCTCGACCAGGGTCCGTGCCACCTCGTCGCTCAACGGCGTCGACGCGATGGGGTACTGGCGCAAGGTGTCGAAGTGCAGCACTCCCCGGTGGCGCGTCAGCGGGTGCCCTGGGCGCACCAGAAAGCTGCCGCGCATCTCGGCCAGCGTGACCACCTGCAGGTCCACCGCCGGGGCCAAGGACCGCGAATCGATCACCAGCGCATCGAGCCGGCGCTCGCGCAAGGCCTGCACCAGCACATCGGTGTGGCCACGGGCCAGATCCACGTGCATGGTGGGGTGGCGTGTGGCCATCAGCTTCAGCAGCGGGGTCATCAGCATCGCGCCGGGGCCCGATCCGAGGCCGATGCGCACCGTGCCGGCCCGGCCCTCTCGCATCTGGTGGCCACTGGCGGCCAGCTCGTCGGCGTCGAAGACCAGCTGGCGCGCACGGTGCAGCACCTCGCGGCCGAACGGGGTGAGCTCACTGCGCCGGCCGACCCGGTCGAACAGCGGCTGGCCCAGCTCGTCCTCCAGCGCCTTGATGCTGCGGCTGAGCGCCGGCTGGGTCAGGAACATCATGTCGGCGGAGCGGCTGAAGGAGCCGGTCTCGGCCAGTGCGATCAGGTGGCGAAGCTGCACGAGTGTCATCGGGTGGCTCCTGAAGATCGATGCATCAACCTCATGCTAATGCAGACAACAATGCATTGGACGCCTAGATTCCAGTTTCCTACGATGCGCTCACACCTTTCGCCCACTGGAGTCGACATGAACCGGATCGCCCTACGCCCCCTGGCCCTGATCGTTGGCCTCTTGCTGGCGGCCGGCGCCGCACTGGCCCAGCCCTACCCGGCCAAGACGGTGAACCTGATGGTCCCCTACCCGGCCGGCGGCCCGTCGGACGCGATCGCGCGCATCTTCAGCAACCCGCTCGGCAAGGAGCTGGGCCAGCAGGTGCTGGTGGAGAACCTGGGCGGCGTCAGCGGCGCATTGGCAGCGCAAAAGGTGCTGGCCGCACCGGCAGACGGCTACTTCGTCTTCCAGGGCTCGCCCAACGAGGTGATCCTGTCGCCGCTGGCCAACGCCGCGGTCAAGTTGAAGACCGAGGATTTCCGCCTGGTGCACCCGGTGGCCGACGCGGTGATGGTCTTCGTCACCCGCAAGGACCTGGGCGTGGGCAGCGTGGACGAGCTGATCGCGCTGGCGAAAAAGTCCACCGACAAGCCGCTCACCTACGGCAGCGTGGGCGTCGGCTCGCTCTACCACCTGATCATGGAGAACGTGCAAAGCCTGACGGGCACCACGATGCAGCACGTGCCGTACAAGGGCAATGCGCCACTGTTGCAGGACATCGCTGGCGGCCAGGTCGATTTCGCGGTGCTGGTGTACAGCGCGGCGATGGGCGCGCTTGGCGAGCAGGGCAAGCTGAAGGTCATCGGCCAGCTGGGCGCGCAGCGCTCGGAGCTGCTCAAGGCCGTGCCGGCGGCCAGCGAGGGCCAGGCCCTGAAGAACTTCTCGTACAAGATCTGGACCGGCTTCATGGTGCCCAAGTCCACACCGGACGACGTGGTGCAGCGCCTGCACGCCGCCATCGGCAAGACCCTGCAGGACCCGGCCGTGCGTTCACAACTCGCCGCCCAGACGCAGCTCGCATCGGCGCCAATGTCGCTGGCCGAGTCCGCCAGGTTCTTCGAGGCCGAGACCGCCAAGTACCGCGCCATCGCCAAGGCCATCAACCTCCAACCGCAATGACTTACTTGCTCAACGCCCTGAGCGCGCGCGCCGGCGAGTTCATCGCCCTGCGGCGCGACATCCACCAGCACCCCGAGCTGGCCTTCGCCGAGCACCGTACCGCCGGCCTGGTGGCCCGCAAGCTGGAGGGCTGGGGCTACGCGGTCGAGCGCGGCATTGGCGGCACCGGCGTCGTCGGCCGGCTGGTGCGCGGGAACGGGGCGCGCCGCCTGGGCCTGCGCGCCGACATGGACGCCCTGCCCGTGCAAGAGGCCACCGGCGCCGCCTGGTCCAGCGCCCACCCCGGCGTCATGCACGCCTGCGGCCACGACGGCCACACCGCGATGCTGCTGGGCGCCGCCCGCCACCTGGCCGAGGACGGCCACTTCGACGGCACGCTGAACCTGATCTTCCAGCCCGCCGAGGAAGGCGGCGGCGGTGCGCTGCGCATGATGGACGACGGCCTGTTCGAGCGCTACCCGTGCGACGCCGTCTTCGCCATGCACAACATGCCCGGCATCCCGCAGGGCCGGCTGGTGCTGCGCGAAGGCGCCGCCATGGCCTCGTCGGACTACGCCACCATCACGCTGAGCGGCATCGGCGGCCATGGCGCGATGCCGCACCGCGCCACCGACACCGTGGTGGCCGCGGCCAGCATCGTGATGGCGCTGCAGACCGTCGTCTCGCGCAACATCGACCCGCTGCACATGGCCGTCATCACCGTCGGCGCGCTGCACGCTGGCCAGGCCAACAACGTGATCCCCGCCCAGGCCACCCTGGAGTTGAGCGTGCGCTCGCTGGACCGCGAGGTACGCCAGACCCTGGAGCGCCGCATCAAGGCCCTGGTCGCCCTGCAGGCCGAAAGCTACGGCGTGGTGGCCCGCATCGACTGGCGCCCCGGCTACGCGGTGCTCGTGAACACGCCGGCCGAGACCGCGTTCGCGCGCGAGGTCGCCGTCAGTCTGGTGGGCGCCGAGCAGGTCACGCTGCAAGGCCCCGCGGTGAGCGGCAGCGAGGATTTCGCCTTCATGCTGGAGCGCGTGCCGGGCAGCTACCTGTTCATCGGCAATGGCGACGGCGACAGCCCGGGCGCCTGCATGGTGCACAACCCCGGCTACGATTTCAACGACGACAACCTGGCCCTCGGCAGCGCCTACTGGGTGTCGCTGGCGGAGAAATTCCTGTCACCGGAGGCCACCGGCCGATAGAATCGAACCCACTGCAGGAGAGCGCTGAACGCCCGCGTTCAGCCACCGAAGGCGCAATCTCCCATACACGCTCAGGTCCCGTACTGCAATTTCACACCAGCCGTCTGGAGAGCCGCCCCGATCGTTTCGAGCAGGGGCGCGCCGAAGGAGCAAGGCCCCCGGCGGAAGCCCCGGGCCGAATCTCTCAGGTACCGAGGACAGGGGGAGCGGCACACGCAAGGCACAGGCCTTGCGTCGCACCCGTTCCTCACTGGAGACTCTCCATGCGCGTGATCGTTCTCGGCGCCGGCCTGCTCGGCGTCACCTCGGCCTACTTCCTGCGCCAGCAGGGCCACGATGTCACCGTGGTCGACCGGCAGGCCTCGCCAGCCGCCGAAACCAGCTTCGCCAACGGCGGCCAGATCTCGGTCAGCCACGCCGAACCCTGGGCCAACCCCAGTGCCCCGCTGAAGGTGCTGAAGTGGCTGGGCCACGAAGACGCGCCGCTGCTGTTCCGCATCCGCGCCGACATGCGCCAATGGCTCTGGGGCCTGCAGTTCCTGCGCGAATGCACGCCCGCGAGAACGCGCCACAACATCGAGCAGATCGTGCGCCTGGGCACCTACAGCCGCGACACGC
>JADMKA010000144.1 GCA_018780145.1 Vitreoscilla sp.
CTCTCAAGGAAACGACGGGCCGCTCCCGAGTTTCCTTGACCCCCTCGGGGGGCCTGACGCGAAGCGGCAGGTTTGGGGGCGCTCAGAACGCGTAGGAGAGATTCACCTGCAGCATCGGCGAGATCTGCATCGCCCGGATCATGTCGTCCAGCCGCTCGGTGCCGGACATGACCCGCCCGAAGCGCACGGCCTGCGCCGGTCGCTGGGCGGCGACCCCCAGATCCGCCGAGACCCCCAGGCCGGTTCGGGCCCACCAGGCGCTGTAACCCAGCCCCAGGTAGGGCATGGCGGTGGCCGCCTCGGAGTCGGTCATCCCGGACGAAAAGTTGCCGCGCCAGACCATCTCGCCGTTGCCGACCCCAGCCGGTGTGGCCAGCGCCAGGGCCCCCGGCCCGAGCAGCAGGGCACTGGTGGCGCGCAGACCACCGCCGTCGCCCAATCGGCCCCAGTTGAAGTAGCGGTCGGTGGCCAGCAGCGCGGAGGTGTTCGTGATCGGGGCCAGCCCGTTCCAGAGTGGCAGGCCGGGCGAGGAGATCGCCAGCCGGGTCTGCCACGGCGACCAGTCTTCGCCGTCGGTGTTGACTTTCAGGCCGTCGCCCACAGGCGCGGCCGCCAGCGGGCCCGCCAGGGCCAGCAGCAGGGGGATCGCAATGAGGTGACGCATGACAGACCTCCCGCAAAGGCTGGTGAGCCAGCCGCGGCCGGCACCTTGCCGGTCGTTGGAAATGATGCTACTCCGTGGTCGGCCAAAGAGAACGTGAAATGAGCCCGGTGTACCACGCTGTTTCGGCCGATTACAACGCCGCATCTAGGGGGGAGCCCAGCGGGCGCCGGTGCAGCGCGGCTGGCCAGCCAGATCCCGGCGAGTCCGGGGAGCGGCGAACCCTGCGCGGTGGAGCAGGGCGGTCACGGCATCCGCCTGGTCCCAGCCATGCTCGAGCAGCAGCCAGCCGCCGGGCTCGAGGTGGTCGGGGGCGCCGGCAACGATGGCGCGCAGGGCGTCCAGCCCATCGCCACCGGGCGTCAGGGCCAGTTGCGGTTCGTGGCGTAGCGCCTGCAGATGCGGGTCGGCGCCGGCGACGTACGGCGGGTTGCTGGCGACGAGATCGAAGCGCCGCCCGGCCAGTGGCTGCCACCAGGAGCCTTCGCACCACTCGATGGCCAGGCCCAGCCGTTCGCCGTTGGCAGCGGCCACCGCCAACGCCGCCGGGCTGAGGTCGACCGCGGACACACGTGCGGCTGGCCGCCGGTGTTTCAAGGCCAGCGCGATCGCTCCGCTGCCGGTGCCCAGGTCGGCGATGGAGGCGTTGGTGTTTTCTGGCAACAACTCCAGCGCCCAGTCGACCAGCGTCTCGGTGTCGGCGCGTGGGTCAAGCACCGCCGGGCTGACCCGCAGCCTCAGGCCGTGGAACTCGCGCTCGCCGGTGAGGTAGGCCAGCGGCTCGCCGCTGGCACGGCGGGCGCACAGGGCGCTGAACACCTCGGCCTGGCCGGCGCTCAGCCGGTCGGTGTCGTGGGCGATCAGCCAGGCCCGAGGCTGCTGCAGCACGAGGCCGAGCAGCAGCTGCCCATCCAGCCGGTCCAGCCCGGCGGCTTGCGCCTGGGCCAACGCCGCCGCCACGGTGATCGTCATGCTCAGCCCCCGGCCTCGAGGGCCGCCAGCTGCTGCTGGGCGCGTTCGGCCTGCAGCGCCTGGATCACGTCGCCCAGGTCGCCGTCCATGATGGCGCCCAGCTTGTACAGCGTCAGGTTGATGCGGTGGTCGGTCAGCCGGCCCTGCGGGAAGTTGTAGGTGCGGATGCGGTCCGAGCGGTCGCCCGAGCCGACCAGCGCCTTGCGGGTGGCGGCCTCCTTGGCCTGGCGTTCGTTGCGCTCGCGGTCCTGCAGGCGGGCCTGCAGCACGGCCAGGGCCTTGGCCTTGTTGCGGTGCTGCGAGCGGTCGTCCTGGCACTCGGCGACCAGGCCGGTCGGGAGGTGGGTGACGCGGATCGCGCTGTCGGTCTTGTTGATGTGCTGGCCACCGGCACCGCTGGCGCGGAAGGTGTCGATGCGCAGGTCGGCCGGGTTCAGCGTGACCTCGGCGGCTTCGTCGGGCTCGGGCATCACCGCCACCGTGCAGGCGCTGGTGTGGATGCGGCCTTGCGCCTCGGTCTCCGGCACACGCTGCACCCGGTGGCCGCCGGATTCGAACTTCATCCGCGCGTAGACATCGTCACCTTCGAAACGCAGCACCAGCTCCTTGTAGCCACCCAGGTCGGACAGGCTCTCGCTCATCACCTCGCTGCGCCAGCCCTGGCGTTCTGCGAAGCGCAGGTACATGCGCGCCAGGTCCGCCGCGAACAAGGCGGATTCCTCACCGCCGGTGCCCGCGCGAACCTCGACGAACGCGTTGCGGTGGTCGTCCGGGTCACGCGGCAGCAGGGCGGCCTGGAGCTCGGCCAGCAGGCGCGCCAGCTCGGCTTCGGCGCTGGCGATCTCCTCGCGTGCCATCTCGGCCATGTCGGGGTCGGCCAGCATCTCGTGGGCGGCGGCGAGGTCGCGCTCGCGTTGCTCATGGCGCTGGAACAGCGCGACGACCTGCGTGGCCTCCGACTGTTCGCGCGCCAGTGTGCGGTAGCGGCCCATGTCGGCAGTGACCTGCGGGTCGGCCAGGTTGGCATCGAGCTCTGCCAGGCGCATCACCAGGCGTTGCAGTTGCAGGCGGAGCGAGTCTTTCATCGGAGAGGGTGCCGTGGGGTCCGGCTGCAAGGGTTCGACAGGGCCGGCCCGGTGCCAGCGGCAGACGGGCGGGCGGCGGCGCGCTGTGGCGTCGCTACAGCTTGTCGCCCGGGCCGGTGTCGTCGGCCGGGTTGCGGGTGCTCTGGCGCAGGAACAGGCGCGAGACCCAGTCGGCGGTCGCGTGGCGCGCCTCGCCTTCGCTGGAACGCAACTCGGCCAGAGCGCCATGCAGCATCTTCTGGGTCAGGCCGCGGGACATCGCGTCCAGCACGCTGTCGACATCGTCGCCACGGGCCAGCAGCCTGCGCGCCCGGGCCAGCTCGGCGGCGCGCCATTCGTCGGCCTGGCTGTTCAGGGCCTGAATCAGCGGCACGCTGGCGCGCTGGTCCAGCCAGTGGCTGAAGCTCTGCACGCCGGCGTCGATGATGGCCTCGGCCTGCGCCACGGCGGCCTGGCGCTTCTCGCTCGCGGTCTGCACCACGTCGGTCAGGTCATCCACGGTGTACAGGTAGATGTCCGACAGCCGGGCCACCTCGGGTTCGATGTCGCGTGGCACCGCCAGGTCGACCATGAACATCGGACGACGGCGGCGCGACTTCAACGCCCGCTCGACGGCGCCCAGGCCGATGATCGGCAGGGTGCTGGCGGTGCAGGAGATCACCGCGTCGAACTCGTGCAGGCGCGCCGGCAGGTCGGCCAGGCGCAGGGCCTGGGCGCCGAAGCGGCTGGCCAGCTTTTCGCCGCGCTCCAGCGTGCGGTTGGCCACGGCCATCAGCCGGGGCTCGCGGGCCGCGAAGTGGGTGGCGACCAGCTCGATCATCTCGCCGGCGCCGACGAACAGCACCTTGGTCTGGTGCAGGTCCTCGAACAGCTGCGAGGCCAGGCGCACCGTGGCGGCGGCCATGCTGATCGAGTGGGCGCCGATTTCGGTGGAGCTGCGCACCTCCTTGGCGACCGAGAACGAGCGCTGGAACAGCTGGTGCAGCGTGGTGCCCAGCGTGCCGGCTTCGTCCGCACCACGCACGGCCTGCTTCATCTGGCCCAGGATCTGGGCCTCGCCCAGCACCATCGAATCCAGCCCGGAGGCCACGCGGAAGGCGTGGCGAGCGGCCTCGCGGCCCTCCAGCACATAGGTGTGGTCGAGCAGCTTGCTGCCGTCGACGCCGCCCTGCGAGGCCAGCCACTCGATCGCAGGGCGAACCAGTTCCCGGCTGCGCTGCGCGCCGGCCGCCACGTAGAGCTCGGTGCGGTTGCAGGTGGACAGGATGGCCGCCTCGGGGGAGGCGCGGTGCCATTGCTCGCTCAGGCCACGCAAGGCGGGCGTCAACTGCTCGGGCGCGAACGCAAAGCGGCCGCGCAGATCCAGTGGCGCGGTGGTGTGGTTCAGGCCGAGCGCGAAGACACTCATGGTGGAATTATAAAATTCGCTTCCTTAAGCCTGCCGTACCGCGGCCTTGACCCAGGTCAAGGCACTCGCCTGCCGAGCGGGCTTTCCCCCAACCATCAGGACGCCGACCCCATGGGCCCGCTGGATGCACTCTGGCATTTGCTGAACTTCTTCGGGCCGGCCATCGGCGTCGGGCTGATCGCCGCCGTGCTGTGCAAGCTGGTCTGGCGCCGCGGGCTGAAGGCCGTTTCGGTGCGCGACCTCGCGGTGTGGGCGATGGGCGCGGGCGCACTGGCGTCCATCGCCGGGCTGGTGATCTTCGGCCGCGACGGCAAGATGCTGACCTACGCGATGCTGGTGGCGGGCACCGCGCTGGCACTGTGGTGGCGCGGCCTGCGGCACCTGCGGTAGTTCAGGCGGGCGCGGTGTCGCGCACCAGCACGTCGCCACGCAGCGAGTGCGGCAAGGCGTCGGTGATGGTCACGTCGACCAGCTGGCCCACCAGCCGTGCCGGGCCCGCGAAGTTGACGATGCGGTTGCACTCGGTGCGCCCCATCAGCTCGACGGCGCTCTTGCGCGACGGGCCCTCGACCAGGATGCGCTGGACCCTGCCGACGAGTTCACCGCTGTAGCGCCGCACGTTGTCTTCCAGCCGCGCCTGCAGTGTCTGAAGGCGGCGCAGCTTCACCTCGTGCGGTGTGTCGTCGGCCAGGGCGGCGGCCGGCGTGCCGGGGCGGGCGCTGTAGATGAAGCTGAAGGAGGCGTCGAACTCGACGTCGTCGACCAGCTTCATCAGCTTGGCGAAATCCTCGTCCGTCTCGCCCGGGAAGCCGACGATGAAATCGGTGGACAGGCGGATGTCCGGTCGCACGGCACGCAGCTTGCGGATCGTGCTCTTGTACTCCAGCGTGGTGTAGCCGCGCTTCATCGCCATCAGGATGCGGTCCGAGCCGTGCTGCACCGGCAGGTGCAGGTGATTCACCAGCTGCGGCAGCTTGGCGTAGGCGTCGATCAGGCGCTGGGTGAACTCGTTCGGGTGGCTGGTGGTGTAGCGGATGCGGGCGATGCCGGGGATCGCGGCCACGTAGTCCAGCAGCAGGGCGAAGTCGGCGATCTCGCTGGTGGCGCCCATGGTGCCGCGGTAGGCGTTGACGTTCTGGCCCAGCAGTGTCACCTCCTTCACGCCCTGGTCGGCCAGGCCGGCGATCTCGGTCAGCACGTCCTCGAAGGGGCGCGAGACCTCCTCGCCGCGGGTGTAGGGCACCACGCAGTAGGTGCAGTACTTCGAGCAGCCTTCCATGATCGAGACGAAGGCCGAGGCCCCATCGACCTTGGCGGGCGGCAGGTGGTCGAACTTCTCGATCTCGGGGAAGCTGATGTCCACCTGCGGGCGGCGCTGGGCCTGGCGCTGGGCGATCATCTGCGGCAGGCGGTGCAAGGTCTGCGGGCCGAACACCAGGTCCACGTAGGGGGCCCGCTCGATGATCGCGGCGCCCTCCTGGCTGGCCACGCAACCGCCCACGCCGATCAGCACGCCCTTCTGCTTCAGGTGCTTGACCCGGCCCAGGTCCGAGAACACCTTCTCGGCCGCCTTCTCGCGCACCGAGCAGGTGTTGAACAGCACCAGGTCGGCCTGTTCCACGTCGTTGGTGGGCTCGTAGCCTTCGGCGGCACGCAGCACATCGGCCATCTTGTCCGAGTCGTACTCGTTCATCTGGCAGCCGAAGGTGCGGATGAAGACCTTCTTTGTCGTCATGTCAGCGCTCCTCGGCGGTTCAGGGCTTGACCCAGACCTGGGCGGCCTGGTCGAAGCCCCAAGTCTGCGCCTCCTGCGGGGTGCGCGGCCAGGGTTGCTTGGCGATTTCAGCGGGGGTCAGGATCCACACGTCCTGCACCATCCCCATGGAAGTCAGCGTGAAGTTGACGATGAACTTCTTGCCGACCAGGTCACCGTGCATCGGCTGCATGTTGAGCGCGTCGCGCACACGTGCCCCGGGAGACAGCCGTGCCGCCTGGCCGTTCAGCAGGAGTTCGGGGTAGGACGCGAAGGCGATCTCGCCGCGCAGCGCATGGCGCGGGAACAGGCGCATGGTCTGCGCCCCGGCCAGCAACGGCGACAGGGTGAGGGCCATCGCGGGGAGCAGGCGCAACACCGCACGGCGGGCAGGGCGCGTCATGGCACAGCGGTTCATGGTGTGGATCCAGGGGCTGTGAAATGATTCGGCCCGAGGGGTGAGCTCGGGCCGGACGGGGTATCTTGGTGGCGCTTCAGGGATTCGAACCCCGGACCTGCGGATTATGATTCCGTCGCTCTAACCGGCTGAGCTAAAGCGCCAACAGCCCTCAATTATATAGCGAATCCGCGAGGCCCCGTCGGGCCCCGGGCCGCACTGCGTTACGCTCGCTGCATGTTCAGTTTCTTCAAGAAGAAGTCCCCCACCCCAGCCGACGCGCCCGTGTCGGCTCCCACGTCCGCGGCGCCCCCGCCCGAGACCACCGCGTCCCGAGCGGGTTGGTTGAGCCGGTTGCGCCAGGGTCTGGCCAAGACAGGCTCCAGCATTGCGCAGGTCTTCACCGGCACCCGGATCGACGATGCGCTGTACGAGGAGCTCGAGGCAGCGCTGCTCATGGCCGACGCCGGCGTCAAGGCCACCGAGCACCTGCTGGTGGATCTGAAGCGCCGGGTCAAGGAGAGCAAGGCGCAGGCCCCCGAGGAGGTGAAACGCCTGCTGGTGGATGCCATCGCCGACCTGCTGGCTCCGCTGCAGCGCCCGCTGGCACTGGGCGATTCACCACCGACGGTGGTCATGGTGGTGGGTGTCAACGGTGCCGGCAAGACCACCAGCATCGGCAAGCTGACCCGCCACCTGGCCGAGGCCGAGCACAAGGTGCTGCTGGCCGCGGCCGACACCTTCCGCGCTGCGGCGCGCGAGCAGCTCCTGGTCTGGGCCGACAGGAACCGGGTCGAGATCGTGTCGCAGGAGGGGGGCGACCCGGCCGCGGTGACCTTCGACGCCGTCAACGCCGGCCGCGCCCGCGGCTGCGACGTGGTGATTGCCGACACCGCGGGCCGCCTGCCCACGCAGCTTCATCTGATGGAGGAGCTGAAGAAGATCCAGCGGGTGATCGGCAAGGCCCAGGCCGGTGCGCCGCACGAGGTCTTGTTGGTGGTGGACGGCAACACCGGCCAGAACGCGCTGGCCCAGGTCAAGGCCTTCGACGAGGCGCTGGGCCTCACCGGCTTGATCGTCACCAAGCTGGACGGCACCGCCAAGGGCGGCGTGCTGGCGGCGATCTCGCTGTGGTCGCGCGAGCGCGCTGCAGCGCGCGGCGGTGGCCCGGCGATCCCGGTCTACTTCATCGGTGTGGGCGAGAAACTCGAGGATCTGCAGACCTTCGACGCGCGCGAGTTCGCACAGGCCTTGCTGGACTGAATGGGGGCACCCGGTGCCGGGGTACCGGCCCCACCCGCCGAGCGGGTGTTCAGCCGGCTTGGGAGCGGCCCGGCGCTCGGCTGAAAGCCGCCGCTACTTGCGCGGCAGCTCGGGTGGCGCTGGCGGGCCGTCCAGATCGCTGTACCAGGTCGTCGGCGGCGGGTCGCGCAAGACAGGTTCTTCAGTGCCCGCCTTGCCCGCCCCTGCCGCGGGCGCCGAGGTCCGTTCGCCGGAGGCTTCGCGCGGCAACAGTGCCGCGCGAACGGATTGCGCCGACGGCAGTTCGCCCTCGGTCCAGACCAGCACGCGGATCCCCGCGGCCTCGAGCACGCGGGTCACGCGCCGATGGCGCTGCTGGCTGCGCGGGCTCTCCTGGGCGGCACGGATCTCGACCACCGCCAGCACCTCGGACGCGGCGTCGCAGACCATCAGGTCCACGCTGAGCTGGCCGACCCGGCCCAGCCATTCGCCGTACGAGTAGCGCGTCGGCACGCGGATGAAGCGCGACAGCGGCACTTGCCCCAACACCAGGTAGCCAGGCAGGGCGGCAGTCAAGACCGCATGGGCCTGGCGCTCGGTCGCCGTGAAGACCCGGGTGGCGCTCGGCGGCCAATCGGCCACCGTGTCGCGTGCTTCGTTCACCCGCTGCTTGCCGCGCGCCGTGGCCGGCTTCTTGCCGGCTCCAGGCCGCCGTTGCCACCACCAGGCCGCCGGGCCGCCGACGGCGACGCCAGCGAGCAGCAGCCACAGCAGGGTGTCCATGGCGGTCAGCGCGGGCCCATGCCGCCCATGCCCTTCATGCCGCCCATGCGCTTCATCATCTTCATCAGGCCGCCGCCTTTCATCTTCTTCATCATGCCCTGCATCTGCTCGAACTGGTTGAGCAGGCGGTTCACTTCCTGGACCTGCACGCCGGCCCCTGCGGCGATCCGGCGCTTGCGGGTCGCCTTGAGGATCTCGGGCTTGCGGCGCTCCAGCGGCGTCATCGAGTTGATGATGCCTTCCATGCGGCGCATGTCGCGCTCGGCGCGGTCCATGTCGGCCTGGCCGGCCTTGGCAGCGAGCTGCGCGGGCAGCTTGTCCATCAGGTTGCCCAGGCCACCCATCTTCTTCATCTGGCTGATCTGGGACAGGAAGTCGTTGAGGTCGAAGCCGCTGCCCGAGCGCACCTTGTCGGCCAGCTTCTGGGCCGATTCGAGGTCGACGCCCTTCTGGACCTCCTCGACCAGCGCGACGATGTCGCCCATGCCCAGCACACGGCCTGCGTGGCGCTCGGCGTCGAAGACCTCCAGCCCGTCGATCTTCTCGGACACGCCGGCGAACTTGATCGGTGCGCCGGTGATCTGCCGCACCGACATCGCCGCGCCGCCGCGCGAATCACCGTCGAGCTTGGTCAGCACGATGCCGGTCAGCGGCAGGGCCTCCTTGAAGGCCTTGGCGGTGTTGATGGCATCCTGGCCCTGCATCGCGTCGACGACGAACAGTGTTTCGACCGGGTTCAGCACCGCGTGCAGGTCGCGGATCTCGGCCATCAACGCTTCGTCGATGGCCAGGCGGCCGGCGGTGTCGACCAGCAGCACGTCGAAGTAGTGCTTCTTCGCGTAGTCGATGGCGGCCAGGGCGATGTCGTGCGGTTTCTGGCTGGGGTCCGACGGGAACCACTCGGCGCCGGCCTGCCTGGTGACCGTCTTCAACTGCTCGATGGCCGCCGGGCGGTAGACGTCAGCCGAGACGGTGAGCACCTTCTTCTTGCGCTTCTCGATGAGGTGCTTCGCGAGTTTGGCGGTGGTGGTGGTCTTGCCCGCGCCCTGCAGGCCGGCCATCAGGATCACGGCCGGCGGCTGGGCGGCCAGGTTGATGTCGGCCACGCCCTCGCCCATGGTGGCGGCGAGCTCCTTGTGGACCACGCTGACCAGCACCTGGCCCGGGTTCAGGGAGCCGATGACCTCCTGCCCCAAGGCCTTGTCCTTGACCCGGGCGATGAAGTCGCGCACGACGGGCAGGGCCACGTCGGCTTCGAGCAAGGCCATGCGAACCTCGCGCAGCATCTCCTGCACGTTGGTTTCGGTGATGCGCGCCTGGCCGCGCATGGTCTTGACCAGGCGCGACAAGCGGTCGGTGAGATTGGTGGCCATCGGTGGTGGGCCCGCGAGGGAGGGCACGTGCGTGCCAACAGGGCGCCGGTAAACTGTGCAGATGATTTTATCCGCTGACCCCGCGTTGTTGGGCGCCGGGCTGGCCCTGCTGGCCTATCTGGGTGCGCTGCTGCCGGCGGCACCCGAGCGACGCTGGCCGCTGCAACTGCTGTTCACGGCCTGGATGCTCCATGCGCTGGTGCTGTTGGCAGGCGCGGGCGCCTGGGCATCGCAGGCCGAGGGGCTGCGGCTCGGCTTCGCGCCGGTGCTGTCCTTCACCGTCTGGCTGGTGCTGGCGGTGCATGGGGTCGAGAGCCGTTTCGTGCCGATGCCCAACGTCCGTCGGGCACTGGCGCTGGCGGGCGCACTGGCGGTGGCCCTGGCCTGGGCCTTCCCGGGCGAGGTGCGCGCGGTGGCCCATTCGCGCTGGGCCCCGATGCACTGGGTGCTGGGCCTCACGTCCTATGGCCTGTTCGGCGCGGCGGTGCTGCATGCGGTGCTGCTGGACACCGCGGACAGCCGCTTGCGCAACAAGTCCGCCGGGCCGGCCAGTTCGCCGGGCCTTCCATTGATGAAGCTGGAGCGGCTGACCTTCCGCTTCGTCGAGGCCGGCTTTGTCGTGTTGACGCTGGCGCTGTGGCTGGGCCTGCAGTCCGAGTCGGCGTGGCGCTGGGACCGCAAGAGCCTGCTGTCGGTGCTCGGCTGGGCCACCTTCGCGGCACTGATCGTCGGGCGCCTGTGGCGTGGCTGGCGCGGCCGCCAGGCCACGCGCTGGCTGTACGCCGGCTCGGTGCTGCTGCTGCTGGCCTATGTCGGCACCCGCTTCGTCTACGAAGTCATCCTCCAGCGGCCACCCGCCTGACAACACCATGATCAAGATCGTTCTCACGCTCGTCATCGTGGTGCTGGCACTGATGTTCTGGTTCGGCAAGGGGCGGCGCAGTGGCAACGCGTCCCGCACGCCCACGCCGCCACGCGCCCTGACCATGGTCTCTTGCGCCCATTGCGGCCTGAACCTGCCGCAGCCCGAGGCGGTGGAAGGTGAAGGCGGCCGGCACTATTGCAGCGCCGAGCACCGTCGGCTCGGGCCAGGGGCCGGGGCCGGCGGATGAACTGGTTCAACCGGGGCGCACGCCGCGCGCCGGGGGGCATGGCGGGAACGTCGCCGCCGACCGGTGGCGACTCGTGGCTGGACGCGCTGGGCTTCGGCGAACCCGTGCGCGCCGCCCCCGACGGGGAATCCACACTCGATCCGCGCTGGGCCGAATCCGAGCAAGGCCTGGCCGACAGCAGTTTCCTGTCGCGCCAGGCACGGCGCATGGTCAGCGCCGACGAGAGCGCGCACCGCCGGGTCTACCGCACCTACCTGACCGCCCGCGCCGTGCTCGGTGTGGTGCTGGCCTTGTCGCAAGGGGCGATCGACCTGCTCGGTGGCACGGCCCCGGGTTGGCTGCTGGTGCTCAGCAGCGCCTATGCCGTGCAGGCCCTGTTCGCCCGCCTCTGGCCCGAAGGAGGCCACCCGGTCTCGCGCCGCCGCAGACAGTGGTGGGGCACGGTCGGCGTGGATGTGCTGGCCTTTGGAGCGATGCACTGGCTGGAACCGGTCGCCACGCTCAACCACGCCGCCTTGCTGGTGCTTCCGGTGATGATGGCCAGCGTGTTGAGCGCCCGCGTGCCGGCACTCGCCACGGCGTCGGCAGTCAGCCTGCTGCTGCTCGCCACGGCCTGGCGGCGGTCCATGGAGGGCGGCGACATCACGGCCTTGGTCTCGCAGGCTGGCCTGGCGGGCGTCGGCATGTTCGTGATCGTGCTGGTGGCCGGGCAGATGGCCAGCCGCCTGGCACGCGAGGAGCGAACCGCCCGCGGCAGCCTGGAACTGGCACGCCAGCAGGCGGAGTTGAACCGGCTGGTCATCGACGAGATGAGCGACGGCGTGCTGGTGGTCGATCGGCGTGGCCGCGTGCGCGCCGCCAACCCCGCCGCCCGGACCCTGCTGTCCGACAGCGGCGCCTGCCCGCCGGCGCCGTTCTCGCTGGCCAGCCAACCCGGTTGGGGCAGCCTGTTGCAGGCCATCGAAGGGGCGTACGAGTCGGGCCTGTGGCCAGCCACCGGCATGGATCTCACGGTGGCGTACGCGGGCGAGACGCCGCGCTCGGTGCGTGTTCGCGCCCGCTTCACGCGCGGCGCACGCCTGACCGCGCGCCGCGGTGACGACCGCGCCGACGAGGTGCTCGGCGTGCTGTTCATGGAGGAGTTGCGCCAGGTGCTGGCGCGCCAGCGCGAGGAGCGGCTGGCGGCCATGGGCCGCATCTCCGCCGGCATCGCCCACGAGATCCGCAACCCGCTGGCGGCGGTCTCGCAGGCCAATGCGCTGCTTCAGGAGGATCTCCTGCGGCCGGATCAGCAGCGCCTGGTGCGCATCGTGGCCGACAACGTCGAGCGCCTGCGCCGCATCGTCGACGACGTGATGGAGGCGGCTCCCGGCGGCCTGTCACCCTCGCGCACCATCGACGCCACCGCGGAGGTGGCCGCCATCTGCGCCGAATGGGCGCGCACGGTGGGCCTGGCGCTGGGCAGCGAGAGCCGAATGCGCGTCAGCCTGCCCAAGGAGCCGGTCGGTGCGGTGTTCGACCCGGACCACCTGCGCCGCGTGCTGGTCAACCTGCTCGAGAACGCCGCGCGCCATGCCACCGACCAGGCCGGCGCGGTGCTGGTGCAGCTGGAGGCGCTGGACGCACCGTTGGTGCGCCTGGTGGTGGCCAGCGACGGCGATCCGATCCCGGCCGACGTCGAGGCGCATCTGTTCGAGCCCTTCCATTCCACCCGCAGCCGGGGCACCGGCCTGGGCCTGTACATTTGCCGTGAGCTGTGCGAGCGGCACGGTGCGAGCATTGATTACCTGCGGCGGCCGAGCGAGCGCCACGCCAACCAGTTCCAGGTGGTCATGCGGCGCGACACCGTGGCGACCGAAGGGCGCCTTCACCTATGAGCGAATCATTCCAAGCCGGTGGCGTGCTGGTCGTCGACGACGAGCCAGATCTGCTGACGCTGTACGAGCTGACGCTGCTGCGCGAAGGCCACGAGGTCGAGACGGCGGCCACGGTGGCCGACGCCTGGGCCCTGCTCCAGCAGCGGGTCTATCGCCTGGTCATCACCGACATGCGCCTGCCCGATGGCTCCGGCCTGGAACTGATGCACCGGCTGGAGGCGGCCCGGCGGCCCGAGAAGATCATCGTCATCACCGCCTACGGTTCGGCCGAGAACGCGGTCGAGGCCCTGAAGGCCGGCGCCTTCGACTACCTGACCAAGCCGGTCGACCTGCGGCAGTTTCGCGCGGTGGTGGCCGGTGCGCTCGGGCGAACCGCACCAGCGGCCACCCCGGCGGCGGCCAGCCCGTCGCGCAGTGCCCCGCTGGCTCGCCTGGTCGGCGGCTCCGAGTCCATGCGGCAGGTGCGCGAGCTGATCGAGAAGGTCGCCCGCAGCATGGCGCCGGCCCTGGTGCAAGGCGAATCCGGCACCGGCAAGGAGCTGGTCGCGCGCGCCATCCACGAGGTCAGCGCACGCGCCGGCCAGCCCTTCGTGGCGGTCAACTGCGGGGCCATCCCGGAGAACCTGCTGGAGGCCGAGTTCTTCGGCTACCGCAAGGGCGCCTTCACCGGGGCCGTCGAAGACCGCGCCGGCTTCTTCCAGGCCGCCAACGGGGGCACCTTGTTCCTCGACGAGATCGGCGACCTGCCGCTGGCCATGCAAAGCAAGCTGTTGCGGGTCATCCAGGAGCGCGCGGTGCGTCCGGTCGGCGCGGTGGCCGAGGTGGCACTGAACGTGCGCATCGTCAGCGCCACCCACAAGGACCTGGTCGGCGAGGTGGCCGCTGGCCGCTTCCGGCAGGATCTGTTCTACCGCCTCAACGTCATCCGCATCGCGGTGCCACCGCTGCGCGAGCGGCGTGACGACCTGGAGGCCCTGTGCCTGGCGCTGCTGGAGCGCATTGCGCGCGATGCCGGCGTCAGCCCCGCCCCACGCCTGTCGATGGCCGCCTTCGAACGCCTGACGCGCTACGTCTTCCCGGGCAATGTGCGGGAGCTGGAGAACCTGCTGCACCGCGCTGTGGCCCTGGCCTCCAGCGACCTCATCGCGCCGGAGGACCTGGGCCTGCCCGAGGTGCTGTTGCAGGACACCGCACCCGACAGCGAACACGGTGCGCTGGCCAACTTGCCGCTGGCAGCGCCGCTGCCCGGCGAGGCGCCGTTGCCGGCCGATCTCGCGCGCCATCTCGACGAGGTCGAGCGCGCGATCCTGGTTCGCGCGCTGGAACAGCACGGCTTCAACCGCACGGCCGCGGGGGCTCGGCTGGGCCTGTCGCTGCGCCAGATGCGCTACCGCATGGCGCGTCTGGGCATCACCGAAGGCGGGGCTGGCGGCGACGAATGAAGCGCTGGCATGACGGCTGGTGGGCGCCAGCGAAGGCCGTGCCGTCGCCCAACCACGGCGAGCGGCCCGCGGGCAGTGTGGTGTCCCTGGTGGTGATCCACTCGATCAGCCTGCCGCCGGGCCGGTACGGCGGTGACGAGGTCGAGCGCCTGTTCACCAACCGGCTGGACAGCGACGCCCACCCGTACTTCGCGTCCCTGCGCGGCCTGCGCGTCTCGTCGCACTTCTTCATCCGCCGCGATGGCGTGGTGCTGCAGTTCGTGTCCTGCGACCAGCGTGCCTGGCATGCCGGCGTGTCGAGCTGGCGCGGGCGCGACAACTGCAACGACTACTCCGTGGGTGTGGAACTCGAGGGCCTGGAGGGCGAGACCTTCGAGCCACCGCAGTACGACCGGCTCGCCACGCTGCTGCGGGCCATCGCGCGCCGCCACCCGGGCGTGTCCTTGGCCGGCCACGAGCATGTGGCACCTGGCCGCAAGGGTGATCCCGGTGCCGGCTTCGACTGGCCTGCGCTGGCGGCGCGCCTGCGATGGCGCGCCGACCGCCTGCCTGACGCTGCACGATGAAGGGCTGACGCGCCCTGGCGGCCGGTTTGGGGCCGCGGGGCGCATGGATCCACGATCCGTCCCAGGGGGTGTCGGCGGCATGCGCCTCGGCGCAGGGATGCCTCGGCAGCGGGCCGTCGAGTGCCCGTGCAAGGAGCATCTCACGGCTTTGTGTCAAGAGGGTGAATCACACTACGGGTAGTGCTTGAAGGGCGATTGGCCCCCAGATATAGTGTCCATTCGTGCTAATCTCCAGGCACTCCCAAACGCCCATGTCTGCATTGCCCGGCTTGTTGTTCGCTTCTGCCAAGCCCCACGTCGCGGCATCGCTTGACACGATGCGGGTCACCGCACCGACGGGCCGGAGCCCACTGTCTCGACGACGACACGAGCCCTGAACACCCGGGCCGTGCGGCGCGCCGTGGGCGCGACAAATCAACGACGAACATCCATTCCAAAGAGGGGAAACCATGCAAGCGCTTGCATCCAGCAGCACCGAATCTGCCGCCACGGCGCGGCCGGCCACGATGCCGACGGCACCCGCCACCGCCAGTGCCTATCAGGGCTACCAGACCATCCGCCGCAATGGCGCGGTCGTGGCCTTCGAGCCGAACAAGATCGCGGTGGCGCTGATGAAGGCCTTCCTGGCCGTGCATGGCACGCAAGGCGCTGCCTCGGCCAGCGTGCGCGAGACTGTCGACGCGCTGACCGAGACGGTGGTGCGCGCGCTGCTCCGTTCGCGCCCGGGTGGTGGCACCTTCCACATCGAAGACGTGCAGGACCAGGTCGAGCTGGGCCTGATGCGCGGCGGCCACCACGAAGTGGCGCGTGCCTACGTGCTGTACCGCGAGCGCCGCGCACAGGAGCGTGCCCGCCAGGCGCCGCCGGCCAGCGTGCAACCGGCCTCGGGCCTGCACGTGATCGACAACGGTCTGCGCGTGCCGCTGGATGAAAACCGACTGCAGGCGCTGGTCGAGTCGGCCTGTGCCAACCTGGGTGAAGACGTCCGCCCCGAGCCCATCCTGGCCGAAACGCGGCGCAACCTCTATGACGGCGTGCCGATCGACGAGGTCTACAAGGCCGCCATCCTGGCCGCCCGCACCCTGATCGAGAAGGACCCGGCCTACACCCGCGCCACCGCCCGCCTGCTGATGCACACCATCCGCCGCGAAATCATCGGTGGCGAGGTGATGCACGGCGAGATGGCCAGCCGCTACGCCGAGTACTTCCCCAAGTTCATCAAGAAGGGCGTCGAGGCCGAACTGCTGGACGAGAAGCTGATGCAGTTCGACCTGGCCAAGCTGGGTGCCGCGCTGAACGCCGACCGCGACCTGCAGTTCGACTACCTCGGCCTGCAGACCCTGTACGACCGCTACTTCCTGCACATCGACGAGACCCGCATCGAGATGCCGCAGGCCTTCTTCATGCGCGTGGCCATGGGCCTGGCGCTCGGCGAGATCGACCGCGAGACCCGCGCGATCGAGTTCTACAACGTGCTGTCGACCTTCGACTTCATGTCGTCCACGCCCACGCTGTTCAACGCCGGCACCCGGCGCTCGCAGCTGTCGAGCTGCTACCTGACGACCGTGGCCGATGACCTGGACGGCATCTACGAAGCGCTGAAGGAGAACGCGCTGCTGAGCAAGTTCGCCGGCGGCCTGGGCAACGACTGGACGCAGGTGCGCGCGCTGGGCTCCTACATCAAGGGCACCAATGGCAAGAGCCAGGGTGTGGTGCCCTTCTTGAAGGTGGTCAACGACACCGCCGTGGCGGTCAACCAGGGCGGCAAGCGCAAGGGCGCCGTGTGTGCCTACCTGGAGACCTGGCACCTGGACATCGAGGAGTTTCTCGAGCTGCGCAAGAACACCGGCGACGACCGCCGCCGCACGCACGACATGAACACGGCCAACTGGATCCCCGACCTGTTCATGCGCCGCGTGATGGAAGGTGGCAACTGGACGCTGTTCTCGCCCAGCACCTGCCCCGACCTGCACGACAAGTTCGGCAAGGCATTCGAAGAGGCCTACACCCGCTACGAGGCCCGCGCGGCGAGCGGCGACATCAAGCTCTTCAAGACCATGCGCGCCGCCGACCTGTGGCGCAAGATGCTCTCGATGCTGTTCGAGACCGGCCACCCCTGGATCACCTTCAAGGACGCCTGCAACGTGCGCTCGCCGCAGCAGCATGTGGGCGTGGTGCATTCGAGCAACCTGTGCACCGAGATCACGCTGAACACCGGCCCGGACGAGATCGCCGTGTGCAACCTCGGCTCGGTCAACCTGGCCCAGCATCTGAAGGATGGTGCGGTCGACCACGAGAAGCTCAAGCGCACCGTCGCCACGGCGATGCGCATGCTCGACAACGTCATCGACATCAACTACTACGCCGTCAAGAAGGCGCGTGACTCGAACCTGCGCCACCGCCCGGTGGGCTTGGGCATCATGGGCTTCCAGGATGCGCTGTACCAGCTGCGCACGCCCTACGCCAGCGAGGCCGCGGTCGAGTTCGCCGACCGCTCGATGGAAGCGGTCTGCTACTACGCGTACTGGGCCTCCACCGAACTGGCAGCCGAGCGCGGCCGCTATTCCAGCTACCGCGGTTCGCTGTGGGACCAGGGCATCCTGCCGCAGGACACGCTGGACCTGCTGGCCCAGCACCGCGGCGGCTTCGTCGAGGTCGACCGCAGCACCAGCATGGATTGGGCCGCGCTGCGCCAGCGCATCGCCACCCATGGCATGCGCAACAGCAACTGCGTCGCCATCGCCCCGACCGCCACCATCTCCAACATCATCGGTGTCGACGCGTCGATCGAGCCCTGCTTCGGCAACCTCTCGGTCAAGAGCAACCTGTCGGGCGAGTTCACGGTCGTCAACGAGTACCTGGTGCGTGACCTGAAGAAGCTGGGCCTGTGGGACAGCGTGATGGTGATGGACCTCAAGCACTACGACGGATCGCTGCGCCGCATCGACCGCGTGCCGGAGGAGCTGAAGGCGCTCTACGCCACGGCTTTCGAGGTCGAGACGCAGTGGTTGGTGGAAGCCGCGGCTCGTCGCCAGAAGTGGATCGACCAGGCTCAGTCGTTGAACATCTACATGGCCGGCGCTTCGGGCAAGAAGCTCGACGACACCTACAAGCTCGCCTGGTTGCGTGGGCTGAAGACCACCTACTACCTGCGCACCGTCGGTGCCACGCACGCCGAGAAGTCGACCATCTCCGCGGGCCAGCTGAACTCGGTGCCGAACTCGGGTGGCATGGGCGGCGGTCTCTCTGCGCTCGACGCAGTGGCCGCGCAAGCGCAGGCGATGTTGTCGGCCACACCGGCCACCGACATCAAGTTCTGCGGTGTCGACGATCCGACCTGCGAGGCTTGTCAATGAGGTGAGCGGCATGCGCATCGCACGAACACACACGGGTGTTCGCGTGGTGCGCAGGCAGGTCGTTGTGAAGGCCGCGCATCGATGCAGGCCTGCAACAACGACGACGCTTTGATGTCAAGAAGTGCTTGGTGTTTCGACACAACACTCCGATAATTCCGAGCCATAGGAAACATGCACATGCTGGTCTGGGAAGACGACCTTCGTACCCCGCCGACTCCTCCTCAACGCCACACGCCCGAGCCCATTCGCGGTGTGCAGGCAGTGGCCCCGTCGCCCCTTCAGAATCAAGCTGCCGCAGCGTCACCGACGCCAACTGCGGCATCGTCGGTGGCCTCCGTGCCGGCCGCCGCGGTCTCGGTGGTGGCGCGCAGCGATCGCCGCGTCAACGCGGCCGACAAGCGCATCATCAACGGCCAGACCGATGTGAATCAGCTGGTGCCGTTCAAGTACAAGTGGGCTTGGGAGAAATACCTCGCCACCTGCGCCAACCACTGGATGCCGCAGGAGGTCAACATGTCGCGTGACATCGCGACGTGGAAGGACCCGAACGGTCTGACCGAAGACGAGCGCCGCATCATCAAGCGCAACCTCGGCTTCTTCGTCACCG
>JADMKA010000221.1 GCA_018780145.1 Vitreoscilla sp.
ACGCGCCACAACATCGAGCAGATCGTGCGCCTGGGCACCTACAGCCGCGACACGCTGCAGGCGCTGCGCCGCGACATCGGCATCGCCTACGACGAGCGCACCCAGGGCATCCTGCACTTCTACACCAGCCAGAAGGAGTTCGACGGCGCCGAGGGCCCGGCCGCGCAGATGCGCGCGCTCGGCTGCGACCGCCGCGTGATCTCCGCCGACGAGGCGGTGAAGCTCGAGCCCGCGCTGCGCCACATCCGCCCCCAACTGGCAGGCGCCACCTACACGGCCGAAGACGAATCCGGCGACGCCAACCGCTTCGCGCGCGAGCTGGTCAAGCGCTGCCAGGACGACGGCGTGCAGTTCCTGATGAGCCACACCGTCACCGCGCTGCGCGAGGCCGGCGGCCAGATCGACCACGTCGAGGCCACCGATGCCGAGGGCCGCTTCCAGCGCCTGCGCGCCGACGCCTATGTTCTGGCCATGGGCAGCCTGAGCCCGCTCTACGCCGCGCCGCTGGGCATCCACCTGCCGATCTACCCGGCCAAGGGCTACTCGGTGACGATGCCCGTGAAGGATGCGGCGATGGCCCACCAGGTCTCACTGACCGACGACGAATACAAGCTGGTCTTCTCGCGCCTGGGGGATCGCTTGCGCATCGCCGGCACGGCCGAGCTGAATGGCTACGACCGCGACCTGAACCGCGTGCGCTGCGAGGCGATCGTGCGCCGCGTCGAAGAGCTGTTCCCCGGCGCAGGCGATGCCGAGCAAGCCCAGTTCTGGACCGGCCTGCGCCCCGCCACGCCGAGCAACGTGCCCATCATCGGCCGCTCGAAACTGCCCAACCTGTTCATGAACACTGGCCACGGCACGCTGGGCTGGACGCACTCCTGCGGCTCGGGCAAGAGCATCGCGCGCATCGTGAGCGGGCTGCAGCCGGAGGTGGACTTCGCGTTCAGCTGAGGCCTGCACGGGCATTTTCAGAAGTTGGAGGAGAGGCATGACACTGCATTTCAGGCCCTACACCTGGACGTCAGTCGCCACGCATGACGGCCGGTTCGTCGACTTCTCTCCCTACGTGGCCTCCATCAACGACGACGGGGTCGTTGCCTTCCAGGCGACATTGAGCGATGGGCACAGCGGCGTCTTCACGAGCGACGGCAAGTCCATCACCGATATCGCCGTGACCGCGTCCACGGCCTGCCCGGCGCGGTTGTTCTCGAGCCACCCGGACATCAATCGGGCAGGCCAACTCGCCGTCTACGCAACCTTGAAGGGCGGCGACGAGGCCGTGCTGCTGGTGCACCCCAACGGCAGCAAGGCGGCCACGGATGCGCAGGATGGGTTCACCGGGGTGGGGCCGTTGGGGCCGACCATGAACGAGCACGGCGATGTCGCTGTCCGCGGGACATCGCAAGATGGACAGGCCTGTGTTCGTGTGCGGCGGGGCGCCCGTTTCCATGTGATCGCCGAGGCTGGTGATCGGTTCTGCCGCTTCGAAGGCCTGCCCGTTGTCAACAACGATGGGCATGTCGTGTTCCGGGCGGATCTGCCCGACGGTCGACAAGGCATCTTCGTCCACCGGGACGAGCAATGTTTCGCGGTCGCGATGACGGGCACCGATTTCGAAGAGCTTGGGCGCTTCCCCATCGTCAACGACCGCGGCGTGATCGCCTTTGCCGCCAGGCGCAGCTCCGGCGCATGGGGAATCTTCACCACGGCCTCAGGCCGGCTGACCTGCGTGGCCGACGCCGGAGCAGGATTCGAGAGCTTTCGCGGCGTCCTGATCAACAACACCGGGCCGGTGGCGTTCTACGGAACGCCAGCAGGCGGACAGCTCGGCATTTATGCAGGCACGGATCCGGCCCGGCACAGGATCCTCGGTCTTGGCGACACCGTCTTCGGCGCCACGGTTGTCGACTTCGCATTGAATCCCGTTTCGATCAATGAACTCGGTCAGATGGCGATCCGGGTCGCGCTCGACGATCGGCGCCAGTTCATCTTGCGCGGCGATCCGGTGGCGTAAGGCGCGACGGCTGTCGGCTCGGGCAAGAGCATCGCGCGCATCGTCAGCGGGCTGCGGCCGGAGGTGGACTTCGCGTTCAGCTGAGGCGCGCTAGGCGGGGGTGCTGGTAGCCGGCGCCAAATGCCCCATCTCGGATGCCCGTACTGTCGAGGCGGAAACCTGCGGTGTCGATGGCTCAGACCAACGGCAATCGGCCCTGAGCGGGCGTTCGAAATCTGTCGTCGCATGCACCGGTTGGCGCGGCAAAGGGTCGCGCGGGCAGGCCGCGGCGCTTCGGTTCCGCGGTCGGCGCTGCGCGCCGACTTCCCTGCGTTGCTCGGTCTCGTGGCCCGTCGCTCAACTCCCTCCGTTCGCTGCGCT
>JADMKA010000227.1 GCA_018780145.1 Vitreoscilla sp.
CGCTGACCTCTTGCATGCCATGCAAGCGCTCTCCCAGCTGAGCTATACCCCCGTGTTGGGGACGCCGTTTAAGCGAAGACAATGAGTATATACCGGATTTCAAACGGTACGCAAGCGAGCCAGCACCTCATCACGCTGGAAAAGGGCCAGCACAGCGTCGATAGACGGCGTCTGGGGGCGGCCGCAGACCAGCACCCGAACCGGCAGCGCCAGCTGCGGCATCTTGAGCTGGTGCGCGGCGAGTGTCTCCTTGAAGGCAGCACCGATGCCGGCCTTATCCCACGCCGCTTCCGACAGCCGCTCGCGCAGGGATTCCAGCGCCGGCCGCACGGCATCGGTGACGTGCGCGGCCAGGTCCTCGGCTGAGGGTTCGACGGCCACGAAGTACATCGACAGCCAGTCGGCCAGCTCCACCGTGGTGCTGCAGCGGTCCTTGAACAGGCCGCACATCGGGGCCAGCGCGGCGGCTTCGATGCCGTTCACGCCACGGCCCTGCAACTGCGTGGCCACGAGCCCGGCCAGGCGCTCGTCGCTGGCCTGCTTGATGTACTGCGCGTTGACCCATGCGAGCTTGGCCGCGTCCCATTGCGCCGGGCTCTTGGCCAGGTGCGAGCCATCGAACCAGGCCACCAGCTGCTCGCGGCTGAAGAGCTCCTCGTCGCCGTGGCTCCAGCCCAGGCGCGCGAGGTAGTTCAGCATCGCCTCGGGCAGGTAGCCGCCCTCTTCGTAGGCCGTCACGCTGACCGCGCCGCGGCGCTTGGACAGCTTCTGCCCGTCGTCACCGAGGATCACCGGCACGTGGCCGAACTTCGGCAGCGGCGCGCCGAGCGCACGGAAGATGTTGATCTGCCAGGGTGTGTTGTTGACATGCTCGTCGCCGCGGAACACATGCGTGATGCCCATGTCCCAGTCGTCGACGACGACGGCGAAGTTGTAGGTGGGCACCCCGTCCGGGCGCTGGATGATGAGGTCGTCGATCTCGCGGTTGTTGATGGTGATCGGGCCCTTGACGAGATCGTCCCAGGTCACGTCGCCTTCCTTCGGGTTGCGCAGCCGCACGACAGGCTGCACACCCTCGGGCACCGGCGGCAGCGTCTTGCCCGGCTCGGGCCGCCAGCGGCCGTCGTAGTGGGTCTTCTCGCCTCGGGCGCGCTGGGCCTCGCGCATCGCGTCGAGCTCGTCCGGGCTGCTGTAGCAGCGGTAGGCGGTGCCGGCGGCGATCATCTGCGCGATGACCTCGTGGTAGCGCCCCAGGCGCTGCATCTGGTAGACCGGGCCCTCGTCGTAGTCCAGCCCCAGCCAGTGCATGGAGGCCATGATCTGGTCGACCGAGTCCTGCGTGGAGCGCGCCACGTCAGTGTCTTCGATGCGCAGCACGAACTCGCCGCCGTGGTGGCGGGCATAGGCCCAGGAGTACAGCGCCGTGCGGGCCGTGCCCAGGTGCAGGAAGCCGGTGGGGGAAGGCGCGATGCGGGTGCGGATCTTGTGGGCTGAGGTCATGAGAGTCGGATGGCGTCCAGGCCGCGCGCGAGGTCAGCCTTGAGATCGTCGATGTCGTCCAGGCCCACCGCCACGCGGATCAGGCCCTGCTGGATGCCGGCCGCCTGGCGCTGGGCCTCGCTGAGGCGGCCGTGCGAGGTGGTGGCCGGGTGGCTGATGGTGGTCTTGGTGTCGCCCAGGTTGGTGGTGATCGAGCAGACGCGGGTCGCGTCGATCACCTGGAAGGCGCGCGCGCGCAGGGCATCGGCGCCCTCACCCGCCACGTCGAACGACACCACCGCCGCCCCGCTGCCGGATTGCTGCGCCATCGCCAGCGCATGCTGCGGGTGCGACTCCAGCCCCGGGTAGTGAACCCGCGCCACCTCTGGTTGCTCGGCCAGCCAACGGGCCAGCACCAGGGCGTTGGCGCTCTGCGCCTGCATGCGGATGGCCAGGGTCTCCATGCCCTTCAGCACCACCCAGGCGTTGAACGGCGCCAGGGTCATGCCGGCCGAGCGCATCACCGGCACCAGCTTGCTCTGCAGCAGGTCCTCGGGGCCGCAGACGGCGCCGGCGATCACCCGGCCCTGGCCGTCCAGGTACTTGGTGCCGGAGTGGATGATGAAGTCCGCACCGAACTCCACCGGCCGCTGCAGGGCCGGCGAGCAGAAGCAGTTGTCCACCGCCAGCCAGGCGCCCGCGCCATGCGCGATGCCTGCCAGCGCCGCGATGTCGCAGATCTCGGTCAGCGGGTTGGTGGGCGATTCGGCGAACAGCAGCCGGGTGTTGGGCCGCAGGGCAGCACGCCACTCGTCCACGTTCGTCTGCGAGACGAAGGTCGACTCGATGCCGAAGCGGCCCATCACGTCCTGCAGCAGCTTGATGGTCGAGCCGAACACGCTTTGCGAGCAGATCACGTGGTCGCCGCCCTTCAGCAGGCCCATTACCAGCAGCAGGATGGCCGACATGCCGCTGGCCGTGCCCACGCAGCCCGAGGTGCCCTCCAGCGCCGCCAGGCGGCGCTCCATCATCATCACCGTGGGGTTGGAGAAGCGGCTGTAGGTGAAGGCCTCTTCCTCGTCGGCAAAGCGGCGGGCCGCGGTGGCGGCGTCCGGGTGGACGAAGCTGCTGGTGAGGTAGAGCGCCTCGGAGTTCTCGCCCCATTGCGAGGGCGGCAAGCCCTCGCGCAGGGCCAACGTGGCCAGCCGCGCGTCGGCGGGCAGGTCGACCCGGGGCAGGCGTTTCTTGGTCTCGCTCATCGGTTGCCTCCGTCGCCGCTTTGCAGCGCCAGGCGGCTGCGGTCGGGCGCATCTTCCTCGTCGCCCTGTGCCGCCCGCTGTGCCTTCATGGTCTCGAAGTCTTCGGCGGTGACATCGCCGGTGATGTAGTGGCCGTCGAAGCACGAGGCCTCGAAGCTCTGCACGCGCGGGTTCAGGGCCGCCACGACGCGCTTCATCGCGTCCACATCCTGGTAGATCAGCGCGTCGGCGCCGATGTACTGCCGGATCTCCTCGGTGGTGCGGCCGTGGGCGATGAGTTCCTCCTTGGTCGGCATGTCGATGCCGTACACATTCGGGAAGCGCACGGGCGGCGCGGCCGAGGCCATGTAGACCTTGTTGGCGCCGGCTTCGCGGGCCATCTGCACGATCTCCTTGCTGGTGTTGCCACGCACGATGGAGTCGTCCACCAGCAGCACGTTGCGGCCCTTGAACTCGACGCCGATGGCGTTGAGCTTCTGGCGCACGCTCTTCTTGCGGACACCCTGGCCAGGCATGATGAAGGTGCGGCCCACATAGCGGTTCTTGACGAAGCCCTCGCGGTAGGGCTTGCCGATCTTCTGCGCCAGCTGCATGGCGGACGGGCGGCTGGATTCGGGGATCGGGATCACCACGTCGATCTCGTTGGGCGGCATGGTCGAGATCAGGCGCTGGGCCAGCGTTTCGCCCATGTTGAGCCGCGCCTGGTAGACCGAGATGCCGTCCATCACCGAGTCGGGCCGGGCCAGGTAGACGAACTCGAACATGCAGGGGTTCAGGCTCGGCGACTCGGCGCACTGCTGGCGGTGCACGCGGCCCTCCAGGTCGATGAAGATGGCCTCGCCCGGCGCCACGTCTCCGACGAACCTGTGGCCCGTGCCCTCCAGCGCCACCGACTCGCTGGCCACCATCACCTCCGGGCCCTCGGGCGTGTCGGCGATGCCGTAGCACAGCGGCCGGATGCCGTAGGGATCACGGAAGGCCAGCAGCCCGTGGCCGGCGATCAGCGCCACCACCGCATACGAGCCCTTGATGCGGCGGTGCACCGCGCGCACCGACTTGAAGATCTCCTCCGGTGTCACCGGCAGGTTGCGCGCCTCGCGCTCCAGCTCGTGCGCCAGGATGTTGATCAACACCTCGGTGTCGCTCTCGGTGTTGATGTGCCGGCGGTCGATGTCGAACAGCTCCTTCTTCAGCGCATGCGCGTTGGTCAGGTTGCCGTTGTGCACGAGCACGATGCCGAACGGTGCGTTGACGTAGAAGGGCTGCGCCTCTTCCTCGTTGTAGGCATTGCCCGCCGTCGGGTAGCGCACCTGGCCCAGGCCCACGGTGCCGGGCAGTGCCCGCATGTTGCGCGTGCGGAAGACGTCACGCACCATGCCGCGCGCCTTGTGCATGAAGCACTTGGTGTCCAGCATCGTGACGATGCCGGCCGCGTCCTGGCCGCGATGCTGCAGCAGCAGCAAGGCGTCGTAGATCAGTTGGTTGACCGGCTGCTTGGAGATCACGCCGACGATGCCGCACATGGGGAGATCCGTTCTGTCAAAGGGTGTTCGTGTCAGGGGCGGCGCGGCCGCGGGCGTCGAGGTGGCGCCCATAGTCGGCCGGCAAGGCCGGCTTGAGGCCGGCGAGCACCACGCCCAGCCAGGCCGCCGCGTGCGAGCTCTGCCAGGCCGTGGAGCGCGAGGCGGGCGTCAAGGTGACCACCAGTGCCGTGATGAGCAGGACGAGCAGCCCGCGCGCCAGGCCGAAACCTGCGCCGAGCACGCGGTCGATGGCGCTGAGCGGCGTGGCCGAGATCAGCATGCGCGCCAGCCGGGCCAGCAGTGTCCAGGCGATCAGGGTCACGACGAAGGTCACGGCAAAGGCCAGCAAGAGGCGCGACACGCTGCCGGGTGCGCCCAGCGGCAACCAGACCGCGACGGCACCGCCCCAGGCCTGCGCGACCACGAAGGCCACCACCCAGCCGACCAGCGACAGCAGTTCGTAGACCAGGCCGCGCCACAGCCCGACCGCGACCGACAGCACCAGCACGCCCCCCAGTGCCCAGTCGACCCAGCTCAGGCCAGCCAGTTGCTCCATCACAGCACCAGCACCGCGGCCTGCAGCCCGCCGGACTTGATGCGTGCCGCGGCCTTCTCGGCCTCGGCCTTGGTGGCGTAGGGCCCCACGCGCACACGAATGCGCCGGCCCGAGGCCGATTCGATCACCTGGGTGTAGGTCTTGAGGCCCATGGCCTCGACTTTCATGCGCGCCTCGCGGGCGCCGGTGACCTCGGCAAACGCGCCGATCTGCACCACGTAGCGGCCATCGTCCTTGGCGGCGTCGGTGGGTGGTTTGGTGTCCGCCGGTTTGGCCTCCGCCGCCTTCGGCGCGGGCTTGGACTCGCTGGCCTTGGGCTCGGCAGGCTGGGCCGCCGGTGCGGGCGTGGCGGCCACGCTGGCGGGTTTGGCCGGCGCGGAGGCGGGCCGCTCGGGGGTCGCCTTGGCGGGTTCGGAAGCCGGTGCGGCCACGGGCGCGTCAGCCTGCGGCTGCTCGACCGGCGGCTTGGCCACCGGGGCAGCGGGCCGGGCGGCGGGGCGAGACGCCGGAGACACCAGGGGAGCCACCGATTCGCGCGACGGAATCTCGATGGGGATGTCGACCGGGATCGGCCGAGGCTGGTTCTCGAACAACAACGGGAAGCCGATGATGCCGATGCCCAGCAACAGCGCGGCGCCGATCAGCCGGCGGCGGGCTCGGGTTCGGGCGTCCCGAACGACCTCATGGGCGTCGGTGGAGGCGCCGGCACGGGGTTCCGTGGCGCTGGACTTGAATTTCGACAGCAGACCCATGCGTGGCGGCGTAGTGCGACCGGGGGCATTGCGGGTGGCGACCCGCCCAGCCGATCGCCGCGTTTCGAGCCGGCTTCAGCCCTGGTGTGGTGCCCGCAAACGGGGCAATCCATCCTTCAGCACGCCGCCCACGGTATAGAACGAGCCGAAGACCACGATTCTATCAGTGGGGTTTGCCCCAGCCAGGGCGAAGGCCAAGGCTTCCGAGGGTGTGGCATGGGTGGTGAACGACGCGTCGGCGCCCTTCAGCCGAACCAGTTCTTGGGCCAGTTCGGCGGCGCTGGCGGCACGCGCCGGCGGCAGGTCGGTGAAGTGCCATTCGTCGACCAGCGGCGCAATGCGCCCCATCACCCCGGCCAGATCCTTGTCGCGCATGGCCCCGAAGACGGCATGGGTGCGCGCAAAGTAGCCCATCTGGTCCAGGTTCAGCGCCAGTGCCGAAACCGCCTGCGGGTTGTGCGCGACATCCAGCACCACGGCTGGCTGGCCCGGCACGATCTGGAAGCGGCCGGGCAGGTCCACCGTGGCCAGGCCCTGGCGGACAGCCTGGGCGGTGATCGGCAGCCGGTCGCGCAGGGCATCGAGTGCGGCGATCGCACCGGATGCATTGAGCAGTTGGTTGGCACCGCGCAGCGCCGGGTAGGCCAGCGCGTGGTAACGGCGCCCTCGCCCGCTCCAGGCCCATTGCTGGCGGTCGCCGGCATGGTTGAAGTCGCGGCCGTTCAGCCACAGGTCGGCACCGATCTCGAGGCCGGTGTCGAGGATGCTTTGCGGCGGCATCGGGTCGGAGACGATGCCCGGCCGGCCGGTGCGCAGGATGCCGGCCTTTTCGCGTCCGATGCTTTCGCGGTCCGGGCCCAGGAACTCGGTGTGGTCCAGGTCGATGCTGGTGATCACCGAGCAATCGGCGTCGATCGCGTTGACGGCATCGAAGCGCCCCCCCAGGCCCACCTCCAGGATCACCAGATCCAGTGGCTCGCGGGCCAAGCGGTGCATGATGGCCAGCGTGCTGAACTCGAAGGTCGTGAGGCCCATGTCGCCACGCGCGCGCTCCACCACCATGAAGTCTTCGCACAGCGAGTCGGCGCTCACCGCCTCGCCATGGACCCGGCAGCGCTCCTCGAAGCGCACCAGGTGCGGCTTGATGTACAGGCCCACCCGGTAGCCGGCGGCACGGGCGATGCTCTCGATCATCGAGCAGGTCGAGCCCTTGCCATTGGTTCCGGCCACCGTGATCACCGGCACCGTGAAGCGCAGGCCCATCGCGTCGCGCACCTGCTGCACGCGCTCGAGCGACAGGTCCATCGACTTGGGGTGGAGGCGCTCGGTGTGGCCGAGCCAGGCGTCGAGGCTGTCGAACAAGGTCAGGCGACGGCGTCGGCGCTCTGGCGCTGCAGCATCGCGAGCTGGCGGGCGATGGTCGGGCGCAGCTGTCGGCGATCCACGATCATGTCGATGGCCCCCTTCTGCATCAGGAACTCGGCGCGCTGGAAGCCCTCGGGCAGTTCCTCGCGCACGGTGTTGCGGATCACCCGCTGGCCGGCGAAGCCCACCAGCGCCTTGGGCTCGGCGATGACCACGTCGCCCACGAAGGCGAAACTGGCCGAGACGCCGCCCATGGTGGGGTCGGTGAGCACGCTGATGAAGGGCAGCCGGGCCTTGGCCAGGCGCGTCAGCGAGGCGTTGGTCTTGGCCATCTGGAACAGGCTGAACAGGCCCTCCTGCATGCGTGCGCCACCGGTGGCGGTGAAGCAGATGAAGGGCACCTTCTGCTCGACCGCCGTCTCGACGCCGCGCACGAAGCGCTCGCCGACCACCGACCCCATCGAGCCGCCCATGAAGTCGAACTCGAAGCAGGCCGCCACCACCGGCACGCTCATCACCGCGCCGCCGATCACCACCAGCGCGTCGGTCTCGCCGGTGGTTTCCAGCGCGGCCTTCAGGCGCTCGGGGTACTTCTTGCTGTCCTTGAACTTCAGCGGGTCGATCGGCAGCACCTCGTGGCCGATTTCATAGCGGCCCTCGGCATCGAGGAAAGCGTTGAGCCGGTCACGCGCGCCGATGCGGTGGTGGTGGTCGCACTTGGGGCAGACGTTGACGTTCTGCTCGAGATCGGTCTTGTAGAGCACCGACTCGCACGACGGGCACTTGATCCACAAGCCCTCCGGCACCGAGCGGCGTTCGCTCGGGTCGGTCTGCTGAATCTTTGGGGGCAGCAGTTTTTCAAGCCAGCTCATGGATCAAGGCTCCTTCATTCAATGAGACAAGACGCTCGATACCCGGTCACGGCGCATCGAGCGCGGCGCGGATCTCGGCCATGAACTGCCGTGCCGCGGGAGCGGCATTGTCGCGCGTTTGGGTTTCCAGGATCTGGATCAGCCGCGAGCCGATCACGACCCCATCCGACACGCCCCCCACCGCCCGGGCGGAGGCGGCGTCGCGGATGCCGAAGCCCACGCCCACCGGCACGCTGACGTGGCGGCGGATGCGCGGGACGGCCTCAGCCACCGCAGCCGTGTCCAGGTGCCCGGCCCCGGTGACACCTTTGAGCGACACGTAGTAGACGTAGCCGCTGGCCAGCGCGCCGACCTGGGCCATGCGCTGCTCGGTGCTGGTGGGGGCCAGCAGGAAGATCAGGTCCAGGCCATGGGCCTTCAAGGTGGCGGCAAAGCCGGCGCACTCCTCGGGCGGGTAGTCGACGATCAGCACGCCGTCCACGCCGGCCTCGGCGGCCGCCTTCACGAAGGCACTTGCGCCGTGCTTCTGGTCGTAGCGCTCGACCGGGTTGGCGTAGCCCATCAGCACGACCGGCGTGGTGGCATTGCGGGCCCGGAAGCCGCGCACCATCTCCAGCACCTGGCCCATGCCGATGCCCTTGGCCAGCGCCCGCTCGGACGCCTTCTGGATCACCGGGCCGTCGGCCATCGGGTCGGAGAACGGCACGCCGAGTTCGATCACGTCGGCCCCGCCCTCGGCGAGGGCCAGCATGATGTCGACCGTGGCATCGGCAAACGGATCACCGGCAGTCACGTAGGGAATCAAGGCCTTGCGCCCATCGCGCCTCAGCGCGTCGAAGGTGGCGGTGATGCGGCTCATTGCGCCCCCCCCTTCACCGTCTGCCCCCGACACGATGGCCGGCAGTAGAAATCGGCGCCGGACAGGTCGGCCACGGTGCCGATGTCCTTGTCGCCTCGGCCCGACAGGTTGACCAGCAGGCTCTGGTCCGGGCGCATGGTGGCGGCCAGCTTCATCGCGTAGGCCACGGCGTGGCTGGATTCGAGCGCCGGGATGATGCCCTCGGTGCGGCACAGCCGGTGGAAGGCGGCGAGCGCCTCGTCGTCCGTGATGCCCACGTACTCGGCGCGGCCGATGTCCTTCAGGTAGGCATGCTCGGGGCCGACGCCGGGATAGTCTAGCCCGGCGGAGATCGAGTGCGTCTCGGTGATCTGGCCGTTGTCGTCCTGCAGCAGGTAGGTGCGGTTGCCGTGCAGCACGCCGGGCGAGCCGGCGGACAGGCTGGCGGCGTGCTTGCCGGTGTCCAGCCCCAGGCCCGCCGCCTCGACGCCGATCAGGCGCACCTTCTCGTGCGGGATGTAGGGGTAGAAGATGCCCATCGCGTTGCTGCCGCCGCCCACGCAGGCGATCACCGCGTCCGGCTGCCGGCCGGTCATCTCGGGCATCTGCGACAGGCACTCCTCGCCGATGACGCTCTGGAAGTCACGCACCATCGCCGGATACGGCGCCGGCCCGGCCACAGTGCCGATGATGTAGAAGGTGTTCTCGACGTTGGTGACCCAATCGCGCAGGGCCTCGTTGAGCGCGTCCTTCAGGGTCTTGCTGCCGGATTCGACCGGCACCACCCGGGCGCCCAGCAGGTGCATGCGGTAGACATTGGGGCTCTGGCGCTTGACGTCCTCGCTGCCCATGTAGACCACGCACTCCATGCCGTAGCGGGCGCAGATGGTGGCGGTGGCCACGCCGTGCTGGCCGGCACCGGTTTCGGCGATCACCCGGGGCTTGCCCATGCGCTTGGCGAGCAGGGCCTGGCCAATGGTGTTGTTCACCTTGTGCGCACCGGTGTGGTTCAGGTCCTCGCGCTTCAGGTAGATCTGCGCCCCGCCCACCTCGCGCGACAGGCGGTCGGCGTGGTAGATCGGGCTGGGGCGGCCGACAAAGTGCTTGAGTTCATGGTGGAACTCGGCCATGAAGGCCGCGTCCCCGCGGTAGTGCGCGTAGGCCGCTTTCAACTCGTCCAGCGCGTGAACGAGCGTCTCGGAGACGAAGCTGCCGCCATAGGGGCCGAAGTGGCCCGTGGCATCGGGCTGCTGGTAACTCGACATGGGAATCTCTCGCGTGTTCAGGGGATGGCGGGTGCCATGCGGGCGTCAGCCTCTCGCACGGCCTCGCAGAACCGGCGCATCAGCCCGGCATCCTTGATGCCTTTGGCCGTTTCGACGCCGGAGCTCACGTCAACGGCCCAGGGCCGGACGCGAAGCACCCCATCGATCACGCTTGCAGGATTCAACCCACCAGACAAAACGACCGGACGGGGCACGTTGTCGGGAATGAGAGACCAATCGAACGCCTTTCCACCCCCGCCGTAGCCCTCCACGTGCGCGTCGAGCAGGATGCCGGCGGCATCCGGGTAGCGGGAAGCGAAGTCTAGCAAATCGAAACCCGGCGCCATCCGGGCGGCACGCAGGTAGGGCCGGGCCGCGGCGCGGCAGGCGTCGGGTGCCTCGTCGCCGTGAAACTGCAGCAAGGCATGCGGCACGGCCGCCAGCGCCTCGGCGATCTCCGATTCGGTGGCGTTGACCAGCAGCAGCACCGGGGTCACGAAAGGCGGCAGGCGGCCCGACAACGCACGGGCACGCTCGACCACCACGTGCCGAGGGCTGCGCGCATACAGCACGAAGCCCACGGCATCGGCCCCCGCGGCAACGGCGGCGTCGACATCGGGCTCGCGGGTCAGGCCGCAGATCTTGATGCGGGTACGGTGGGCCATGGTTCAGGGCAGCCAGCTCATGGCCGGGGTGGTTTGCGGGATCGCATGGACCGCATCGTAGACCGGGCCGACGAAGTACAGGCCATCGGGGGGGAAGGTCGGCGCGGCTGCATCGCGGCTGCGTGCCGCCAGCACCTCGCTCATCCAGGAGGCGGGCCGGTGGCCCTGCCCGATGGCCACCAGGCAGCCCATGATGTTGCGCACCATGTGGTGCAGGAAGGCGCTGCCCTCGAAGTCGAAGCGCCAGTAGGCGCCGTGGCGCGAGATCTCGATCTGCCGCAGTTGCTTCACCGGAGACGCCGCCTGGCACTCCGCCGAGCGGAAGGAGCTGAAGTCGTGCTCGCCGATCAGGGTGCGAGCCGCCGGCGCCATCGCGTCGCCCGACAAGGGCCGGAAGACCCAGCCGCAGGCGCCCTGCTCCAGCGCCGGGCGCACTGGCGACTCCAGCACCAGGAAACGGTAGCGGCGGCCCCGCGCGCTGTTGCGGGCATGGAAGTCACGCGCGACGGGCTGGCACCACTGGATGGCGATGTCGCGCGGCAGATAGCGGTTGACGCCGCGCACCCAGGAGAAGGCCGGGCGGTCCAGCGGGGTGTCGAAGTGCACCACCTGGTTCAGGCCGTGCACGCCGCTGTCGGTGCGGCCGGCACACAGCGTGGTCACCGGCATCACGGCGAACTCGGCCAGGGCCGCTTCCAGGTGGTCCTGGACCGTTTGCCCATCGGGCTGGCTCTGCCAGCCGTGATAGCGCTCGCCACGGTAGGCGACGCCCAGCGCGATGCGGCGCCGGGCGCTCTCGTCCATGGGGAACAGGACCTCAGTCGAGGTCGTCGAGCATGGCCTGGGCGCGAGCCTGAAGCGCCCCCTCGGCCTTGTTCACCACCTCTTCGAGCAGGTCCCGCGCACCTTCCATGTCGCCGATGCGGCGGAACTCGTCGGCGAGTTCCAGCTTGCGGGCCAACGGGTCGGAGTCGTCCACGTCGTCGGTCGGCAGGCCACCGCGCACGGTGGACTCTTCTTCCTTCGGCGCATCGAGATCCAGCGACAAATCGCCGAAATCGAACTCCACCGGCTGCGTGGTCGGGCCCTTCTTGCGCTCGGACTCGGCCTCCGGCTCGAGCATGTCCGGGCCGTCGACCACCGCGGCGGGCTCGAGATCCATGTTGAGCGCCGGCAGCGGCTGCGGGGTCTGGCCCAGATCCAGCGCGCCCGAAGCGGTGTCCAGCGGACGGGTGGGTTCCATGCCCACCAGCTTGGACGGTGCACCAAGGTCGATGTCCAGATCGGCCGGCGCGGTGTCCAGCAGCACCGCAGGCACTTCGAAGGGCTGAGTGGTCTCGTTCGGCGGCACGTCGTCGGCGGACGGGCGGCCGAAGTCCTCGCGCAGGTCGGGCGGAGGCTCGGAGGAGGTGTCGATGTCCACCTCCATCACCGGCACGGGGATGGCCCCGCCGCCACCGTACAGCGGGTTGGTGGGGTCGATCTGGCGGCCCAGTTCGACCGCCTTCTCCCAGTCTTCGCCCTCGCCGCCGGTCTGCTCCTGCAGCTGCAGGGCCTGGCCTTCGAAGCCCTTCACGTCCGGACGCTTGGCGTAGACCTCCAGCAGCTTGGTGCGGATGGCCACGCGGCCCGGGTCGCTGCGCAGGGCCTCTTTCAAGATCTCCTCGGCCTGCAGGTCGCGGCCATAGGCGAGGTAGACATCGGCCTCGGCGACCGGATCCACATCACCGATGGCATCGAGCTGGCTCAGCGAGTAGCTGAGCGAAGAACTGCTGTTCGCGCCGTCGCGCGTGTCCACCCGCTGGCCGCCGCTGACACCGAAGAACGAATCGGGCTGCAGCTTGCTCTCGATGAATGACGTTTCGGCAGCGCCGTCTTGCTTCTTGCGACGCAGCCGCATGATGCCCACGCCGGCCAACACGGCCACCAGGCCCAGCGCGACGGGAAGCACCAGCGGGTTGCTGGTCAGTGACTCCAGGAAGCTTGGCTCCGGCGCGACGGCTGGCTTGGGAAGGGGCTTCACCACCGGGCGAGATGCGGCGGCGGACGCAGCTGAAGCGGCAACCGGTGCTGCAGGGGCCGATGCGGCCGCCAGCGCGACAGGCGCCGATGCCACCGCCGCAGGCGCCGAAGCAACCACCACCGGAGCGGGCTTGGCCACCGAGGCGGCCGCAGCGACCGGCGCTGGCGCGGGCGGCACCGATGCGGCCGGCTTGGGCGCGACCACCGGGGCGGGGGCGGGCGGCGGGGTCACCGGAATCGCCGGCGCGGCCGGCTTGGCAGCCGCCACCGTGGCCGGCGCGGGTGCGGGCGGCGTGGCCGACTTGGTGGCGGTGGAGAGCTTCTTCAGCTCCTCGACGTTGCGGGCCAGCTCGGCCACGCGGGCGTCGTTCGCCTTGCGCTCGGCTTCCTTCGAGATCTTGGCCTCGGGCACGGCCGGCTTGGCGGTGCCTTGCGACAGGGTCAGCTTGTCGGGCTTGGCCGGTGTCTCGTCGGCCTTCTTGTCCTTCACCGCGGCCTGCACCTGGCCCGTGGCCTGGCGTGCGGGCTCGGTGCCCTTGACGGTGGGGGCCGCGCCAGCAAGGCGTTGCCGGAACGCGGCAAAGTCGGCGCTGTGCGCCTGGATGACCTTGCGGGCCTCATCGGGCGTGACCTCGTTCGCCGAGCCCGCATCGGGCAGGTTCAGCACCACGCCCGCCTTGAGGCGGTTCATGTTGCTGTCGATGAAGGCCTGGGGGTTGCCACGGTAGAGCGACACCAGCATCTGGTCCAGCGACACGCCGGAGCGCCGGTTGGTGCTGGCGATGGACGACAAGGTGTCGCCGCTGCGAACGCGGTAGCTGTCACTGGCGGCGGCAGCGGGCGGGGCGGCCGGGGGCGGCGGTGCGACGGGCTTGACCGCCACCGGGCGCGGTGGCCGTGCCACCGGGGCCGGGGGCGGTGCCACGGGCGCGGGCAGTGGTGCAATCTGGGTCGGTGCGGGCGAGACCACCGGCGCGGTGGCCACGGCGGGTGGGGCCGCCACCGGCGCGCGGGACGGCGGGGGATCGATCAGCAGCGTGTAGGCGCGCTGCAGCCGGCCACTGGCCCAGGCGAAATCGATGATGACGTCGACAAAGGGCTCGGAGACCGACCGCTCGCCGGTGACGCGGATGTAGGCCCGGCCATCGGGCCGGCGGGCCAGGGTGAGCTGGGCGCCGGCCAGCACGGGGTTGAAATCGACCCCCGCAGCGCGGAAGGCGTCGGGCGAGGCCAGCGTGGTGCGCAGCGACGCGGCCTCCTCCGGGCTCAGGCTGGTGATGTCGATCTCAGCGCGCAAGGCTTCGCCAAGCGCGGATTGAACGGTCAGGCGGCCCAGCGACAGGGCTGACACGTCGCTGCAAGTCAGCAGCAGCAAGGCGGCGGTGGCCACCGAGGTCAGCGAGGCGCCTTTGGCCATGGATGTGGGGTTCTTCAAAGCGTCTCCCGAAACGCAATCGGCGAGCCTGAACCCAGGCCCGCCGCCAACGACCGTTCTCTCAGGTGCAGACACCGGCGTCAACCGGACAGAATGTGAGAAAACACCATAACATCAAGCATATAGGCTGACAAGCTCATCCAAATCCTGACATTCAACGGATTCCGCGTTTTCACGTAGCCCGTTGAAGGCCCTTGTTGCCCAGGGGCAACGCGGCACCGCCGTCAGGCGTCCAGCAGGATGCGCAGCATGCGGCGCAGCGGCTCGGCCGCACCCCACAGCAGCTGATCCCCGATCGTGAAGGCCCCCAGGTACTCCGGCCCCATGGCCAGCTTGCGGATCCGCCCGACAGGTATCGTCATCGTGCCCGTCACCGCCACCGGCGTCAGGTCGCGGATGGTGGCCTCGCGGTTGTTCGGCACCACCTTCACCCACGCGTTGTCGGCGGCGATCATGGCTTCGATGTCGGCCAGCGGGACATCTTTCTTGAGCTTGAATGTCAGGGCCTGGCTGTGGCAGCGCATCGCACCGACCCGCACGCAGAAGCCGTCCACCGGCACGGCCGCCGAGCCGAAGCCCTCGCCCTGGCCGAGGATCTTGTTGGTCTCGGCCATGCCCTTCCACTCTTCCTTGGACATGCCGTTGCCCAGATCCTTGTCGATCCAGGGGATCAGCGAGCCGCCCAGCGGCACGCCGAAGTTGGCCGTCTCTTCGCTGGTCAGCGCGCGCTGCTTGGCGATCACCTTGCGGTCGATCTCGAGGATGGCGCTCTTGGGGTCGTCGAGCAGGGCCTTGACCTCGGCGTTCAGGGCGCCGTATTGGGTGAGCAGCTCGCGCATGTGCTGCGCACCGCCGCCCGAAGCGGCCTGGTAGGTCTGGGTGCTCATCCACTCGACCAGGCCGGCCTTGTACAGCGCGCCCACGCCCATCAGCATGCAGCTGACCGTGCAGTTGCCGCCGACCCAGTTGCGCCCGCCCTTGGCCAGGGCCTCCCGGATGACCGGCAGGTTCACCGGGTCGAGGATGATGACCGCGTCGTCGTTCATGCGCAGCGTGGAGGCGGCGTCGATCCAGTGGCCGTTCCAGCCGGCGGCCCGCAGCTTGGGGAAGACCTCGGTGGTGTAGTCGCCACCTTGTGCGGTGATGACGATGTCGCAGCGCTTCAGCGCGGCGATGTCGAACGCGTCCTGCAGCTTGGTTTCGTTCTTCGCCAGCGCCGGGGCAGCGCCTCCGGCGTTGGAGGTGGAGAAGAACAGGGGTTCGATGAGGGCGAAGTCGCCTTCGGCGGCCATGCGATCCATCAGCACGGAGCCGACCATGCCACGCCAGCCGACCAATCCTACGAGTGCCATTTCCAGATACCTTTGAAAGTTGATCCCGGACCCCCGGAGCCTTCCCGGCTCGCTTCGCCGGGGTCCAGAGGTGGGGCGAGACGAGACCGAGCTGTCAGCTCTTGGTAATCGTTTTGCCAGTGATCGCCGCAACCACGGCATCACCCATCTCGCGCGTCCCCACCTTCTGGGTGCCCTCGCTCCAGATATCGGGCGTGCGGTGGCCCGAAGCCAGCACGGCGCGCACGGCCGACTCGATACGGTCGGCCGCTTCCGGCTGTTGGAGTGAGTAGCGGAGCATCATGGCAGCAGACAAGATTGTAGCCAGTGGGTTTGCAATTCCCTTACCGGCGATGTCCGGTGCACTGCCGTGGCTGGGCTCGTACAGGCCCTGGTTGTTGGCATTCAGCGACGCCGAGGGCAACATGCCGATCGAGCCGGTGAGCATTGCGGCCTCGTCCGACAGGATGTCGCCGAACATGTTGCCGGTGACGATCACGTCGAACTTCTTCGGCGCCTTCACCAGTTGCATGGCCGCGTTGTCCACGTACATGTGGTCCAGCGCCACGTCCGGGTACTGGGCGCTGACCTCGGTGACCACGTCCTTCCAGAACTGAAATGTTTCCAGCACGTTGGCCTTGTCGACACTGGTGACCCGCTTGCTGCGCTTGCGGGCCGCCTGGAAGGCCACGTGGGCGATGCGCTCGATCTCGGGCCGGCTGTAGCGCATGGTGTCGAAGGCCTCCTCGGCGCCGGGGAAGTGGCCGTCCACCGCCGTTCGGCGGCCGCGCGGCGAGCCGAAGTAGATGTCGCCGGTCAGCTCGCGGATCAACAGGATGTCCAGCCCCGCCACCAGCTCGGGCTTCAGGCTGGAGGCATGCGTGAGCTGCTCGTAGCAGATCGCCGGGCGGAAATTGGCAAACAGGCCCAGGTGCTTGCGCAGCCCCAGGATGGCCTGCTCGGGGCGCAGCGAGCGCTCCAGCTTGTCGTACTTCCAGTCGCCCACCGCGCCGAAGAGCACCGCGTCGGCCGTTTGAGCCAGCTTCAGCGTGGCCTCGGGCAACGGGTGGCCATGGGCCTCGTAGGCGGCGCCGCCGACGTGGGCGGTCTCCATCTCGAAGGCAAGATCCAGCACGTTCAGCACGCGCACGGCCTGTTCGACGATCTCGGTGCCGATGCCGTCACCGGGCAGGATGGCGATCTTCATGGGGGGTCCTGGTGGTCAATGAAAGTAGGGGGATCGGTCAGCCAGTGGGCAAGCCGGTACTCGCAGGCCTTGAAGACGACATAAGCCGCCATCGAGAGAAAGCCGGTCACCAGCAGCTCGGCGAGTTGCTCGGCCGCACCATCGCCGAGAGCGATCCAGCCGTGCTCGAGCAGCAGCGCGGCGTTGGCCCGCAGCAGGAAGAACAGGTTCAGCGTGCCGGCACCGAAAGCGAAGAAAGCCAGCACCAGCACGACGAAGCTCAGCCACACCCGCCGGAGCACCACGCGCTGGAACCAACCCGGGAGGTTCACAGCACGCGTTGGTTCAGCCAAGGCATGCGCGCGAGGCGCTCGGCCTCGAAGGCCTTGATCTTGTCGGCGTGGCGCAAGGTGAGGCCGATGTCGTCGAAACCGTTGACCAGGCAGAACTTGCGGAACGCGGCCACCTCGAAGGGCAGCTCGCTGCCGTCGGGCTTGACGACCACCTGGCGCGGCAGATCGATGGCCAGCTGGTAGCCGGGGAAGGCCTTCACCTCGTCGAACAAGGTGGACACCTGCGACTCGGGCAGCACGATCGGCAGCACGCCGTTCTTGAAGCAGTTGTTGAAGAAGATGTCGGCAAAGCTCGGCGCGATCAGCGCGCGGAAGCCGTACTGCTCCAGCGCCCAGGGGGCGTGCTCGCGGCTGGAGCCACAGCCGAAATTGTCACGCGCCAGCAGGATGGAGGCGCCGGCGTAACGCGGCTGGTTCAGCACGAAATCCGGGTTGGCCTTGCGGGTGGCCGGGTCCTGGCCGGGCTCGCCCTGGTCCAGGTAGCGCCATTCGTCGAACAGGTTGGGGCCGAAGCCGCTGCGCTTGATCGACTTCAGGAACTGCTTGGGGATGATCGCGTCGGTGTCGACATTGGCGCGGTCCATCGGGGCCACGAGGCCGGTGTGCAGGGTGAACTTGTCCATGGTCTTTGGGCTAGATGGGCCGGCATTTCGCCGGCAGTTTGATACCGAACCAAGCGCACACCAGGGTGCCGGCTCCGCCGGACCCTTGGTGTGGCCCCCTTGAGGGGGCGGCCGAAGGCCGTAGGGGGTGGTTCACGGCACGCGGCGCACGTCGACGAAATGGCCGGCCATGGCGGCCGCGGCGGCCATGGCCGGGCTCACCAGGTGGGTGCGGCCGCCCGCGCCCTGGCGGCCCTCGAAATTGCGGTTGCTGGTCGAGGCGCAGCGCTCGCCCGGCTCCAGCCGGTCGGCGTTCATCGCCAGGCACATGCTGCAACCCGGCTCGCGCCACTCGAAGCCGGCCGCCTTGAAGACCTTGTCCAGCCCCTCGGCCTCGGCCTGCGCCTTGACCAGGCCGGAGCCCGGCACCACCAGCGCCAGGCGCACGTTGCCGGCGATGCGGCCGCCGACGCGTTGCACCACGGCCGCCGCTTCGCGCATGTCCTCGATGCGGCTGTTGGTGCACGAGCCGATGAAGACCTTGTCGATGCGGATGTCGCCGATCGGCTTGTTGGGCTCCAGCGCCATGTAGGTCAACGCACGCTCGATGGCACCGCGCTTGACGCCGTCCTTCTCCTTGTCCGGGTCCGGCACGCGGTCCTCGATGGACAGCACCATCTCGGGCGAAGTGCCCCAGGTGACCTGCGGGCGAAGCTGCGCGGCGTCGAGCTCGACCACCTTGTCGAACCGGGCGCCCGCGTCGGTGTGCAGCGTGCGCCAGTAGGCGATCGCCTGGTCCAGCTCCACGCCGCGCGGCGAGTAGGGGCGGCCCTGCACGTAGGCGATGGTGGTCTCGTCCACCCCCACCAGCCCGGCACGCGCGCCCGCCTCGATGGCCATGTTGCAGACCGTCATGCGGCCTTCCATGCTGAGCGCGCGGATCGCCGTGCCGGCGAACTCGATGGTGTAGCCGGTGCCGCCGGCCGTGCCGATCTTGCCGATGATGGCCAGCACGATGTCCTTCGCGCCACAGCCCCTGGGCGGCGTGCCGTCGACCCGCACCAGCATGTTCTTCGCCTTCTTGGCCAGCAGGGT